>DASQDV010000326.1:0-7272 GCA_035633995.1 Pyrinomonadaceae bacterium
ATGATAGAGCAGCCCGACGGCGACGAGCGGCAGGCCGAGGTCGCTCGCGGATTTCAGATGATCGCCCGCGAGCATGCCGAGGCCGCCGGAGTAGAGCGGCAACGACGTGTGGATGCCGAACTCGGCGCAGAAATAGGCGACGGGATTTTCGTGAGTGATGCCGTGTGCGCCCTCGCGCGCCCACGTCCGCGCCTGCGGATTCATGTAGCGCGCGAACTTCTCTGAAAGCGTGCGCACGCGCTCCACATAGACAGGATCGGTCGCCATCTGCATCAGGCGATACTCGGAGACATCGAGCAGCAGCCCGCGCGGGTTCAACTCGCTGTCTTCCCACACCTGCGGATCGAGATCGCGGAAGACCGCAGCGCCGTCCGCCGCCCAGCTCCACCAGTAATTCCCGGCCAACTTCTCCAACGCGCTCAACGTCTCGGGCAGCGCGCGCCCCAGCTTGTTTTCCACTTGTTCCATTAACCTCGAAGGTTGTCAGTTGTCCGTCGTCAGTTGTCAGTTGTCAGTTGTTAAGTTGAATCTTTAACCACTACCGCATGAATCACAAGCAACTGACTACTGACAACTACTCAAATTTATGGTGACGTAAAAAAATCTCCGCGCTCGACGGCGAGAAGAAGACGAGGCGCACTTCTTCAAGCGTGCTCTGCTCGCTGCTCTCATCTTTAATCTCGCCCGCACCGGACAAAAATTCCTGAATCGCCTGTGACGCAACCTGCGCGGCCTCCTGCGGCGGGTAGCCGTAAGCTCCGGTCGAGATGGCCGGAAAAGCTATCGAGGCCAGTCGGTGTTCAACTGCGAGCGCGAGCGAGTTGCGATAACAGGCGGCGAGCAGTTCGGCTTCGCGCCCCGCGTGTTGTCCCCGGATGGGGCCGACCGTGTGAATCACGTAGCGCGCCGGGAGCCGCCCGGCGGTCGTGATGACGGCTTCGCCCGTCGGCAAACCTTCGGGGTATTGCGTGCGACGAATCTCGCGGCATGCTTCGAGAATCTGCGCGCCGCCCGTGCGATGGATCGCACCGTCCACGCCCGCGCCGCCCATCAGCGTCGAGTTGGCGGCGTTGACCACCGCGTCCGTCTCTTGCCGCGTGATGTCGCCCGCGACGACGCGCACGCGCCCGCTCAGAAAGCTGTTCATTGTTTGCTCAGGCAACTAAGTGTAGCATCGTTTCGCCCGAAAATCAGTTCGCAAAGACCTGCTCGCATTCGCACGGCGAAAAAAAAGGGCGCGGGCAAATGCCCCGGCGAGACAGTCGCCCGGGGTCGCCCGACGATTGAATTTACGAATCGCCGGAAGGCTCGTCGCCTGTGCCTTCGGGTCTCTCTGCGTCGCTTTCTTCACGCGGTTCGACGCTGACTTCGTCGAACATGCCGTGCCGCTTGATGGCTTCGGCGACGCCCTTCGACTTGTGCTCCGTGAGCGGGTGTTCGGGGTCGAGGCTGGCGATCTCGAACAACTCTTCTTCCAGCAGGCGCACGCCGAGCATGCCGAGGGAGACGCCGGGCACGACCTCGATCTCCTTCAGATTGTGTATGCGAAACTTGCCCGTCTGCTCGACCCAATCTTCCAGAAACGGATCGCGTAGCGCGTGCTCGGCCTCAGACTCTGTCAGGTAAGGGCCTTCGACGATCAGGCAGTATTCGCGGCCACTGTTAGTCTTCATGATCTGCCACTTGAGGTGCGCCGTCGGCTGACCGAGAGCTTCCGAAGGGGCGCTAAGGTGGGGCTAACTTTAACACCTGTCGGCGGCGCGCGGCAAAATTTTTTCAAGGGCTGTGAGGGAAGATTCTGTAGAAAAATTTGAGGTCTAAAATTAAGAGACGCCGCCGGAAGCATCTACTTCCGGCGGCGTCTGAAAACTTCCTGTCGGGCACGCAGTCGTCGCGTGCCTGAAAACTTAGTAACCGATCTCCGCGTGCTCGGTCAGCGTGCGGCTCAGACGCTCGCAGTAAGCGTTGATGGTGACGAAGCTCGTGCCCTGGTAGAAGGCGCGGCCGCCCGTCTCCTTCGAGAGGCGATTGAGCGCGCCCTGCCCGTAGGCGATGGCCTGACGGTTAAAGCTCGTCAAGCCTACCGACGGCGCGTAGAAAGAGTAGACGGCGACGTTGCGGCGTTTCGCTTCGCGCGCGGCGCGTTCCATGTCAACGCTGTTGAGCGACGAAAAATCGAACCCGCGCGACACGTCGAGGCCGTCGGAGATGAGCAGCACGGCGTTGCGGTTCTTCGCGTCCGCATCGAAATGGCGCAGGGCTTCCAGCACTTCCACGTAAGGATTGAAGGGCGCAGCCGAAGCGTGGCCGACGGGTGAGCGCAAAGCGCGTCCGGCGCGCTCCAGATCATCCGTGAACGCCTGCCGCACCTGTAGCGAGCCGCTCGTCAAATAGCCGACCATGACGCGCGACCCCTGCGGCAACTCGCGCAGGAATGCACGCGTCACTTCGAGTTCGTTCCCCACGCGCGACTCAAGGTCGTCCTGCACGAGGATGGCGAGGTTGAGCGGCGCACTGACGCGCCGCGCGCCCTTCGCTTTCTGATTCGCGCCGCCGTCGGCATAAGCCGGGGCGACGAAGACACACGCGGCAAACAACACGAGCGCCGCGAATGCCGAGAACATTTTTCCGGTTTTAAACATCTCTTTTCCCCTTAGTCCTGAAATCAACTTGAATGCTCAGGATTCCGATCTGTCAAACGACAACCCTTGTTCGTAAGAAAACGCGCAGGCTCAAAACTGCTCGCCGTGCGCGCCATTAAAATTTCGCGCCATTCACCGGCGACTTATATTGGCGAAATTAAGATGCACAGGGACGCCGGAGGGATGGCCGAACAAAAGGATGAACGCGGAACGCGGAACGCGGAATGAAAACGGAAAACTCCGTCTTTCATTCCGCGTTCCTACTTCATCCTTATTTCTGGTGTAAATGGCAGACGCCCTTGTCGTCGCAGGGCGGGGGGATGCCGAAGAGTTGGTAGCGGCGGCGTGCGAGTTGGCGGTATAAGACGGGGCCGAGGGCGGTGAAAGGCCAGCGCGCGAGCAAACCGGCCAGCCAGCGAAAGCTCGGCAGCACGCGCAGGACTTCGATCCACGCGAAGAAACCTTTCGCCCACGTGCCGTCCTGTTTGCGGCGCGCGTACATCTCTTCGGCCAGTTGCTTATGCGTGTATGGGGCGGCGCGCCTGAGGGCTTCGGGTGAATTCAGGTCGAGCCATTCGAGCCGCCGCTCGCGGTCGAACGGCTCGACGCGCGCGCGCATCCACAGGCACAGCGGGCACTGCCCGTCGGTATAAACTTCCAGTTGCGCCGTCGCTTCGTTCAATTGTTGTCCTCCGTAATCGAGCGCGGCGGGCGCGCCGTCGAGAAATACTGCGCCTCCGCGAGACGCCGTTGCAATTTGCGCTGGTTGACGATGAGCAACCCGATCACGAAGATTTGCAAAACTTCGACGCCCGCCCATAGCATCACGATAAATCTCAAAAGCCCTTCACCTCCCCGTCGGAATTTGGATGCTCGTGTTCGGCGTGCCGTACATGATCGTGAGCGCGCCCTGGTGGTTCTTGATGCCTTCGGCGCGTGCGCGTTCGATCTCCAGTTGGAGTTCGAGCCGCTTGATGTCGAGCAGGGCGGGGTTGGCGTAAGTGGCCGCTTCGATCTGCTTGGTCTGCGCGGAGATTTTGGCGGCTTCGAGTTTCGCTTCTTCGGCCTGCTTCTGCTTTTCGTTGGCGACGACTTCGGAGGCGGCGGCCTCGATGCGGTCGTCGAGGAAATCGGGGTTGCCGATCTGCACGCTCTCCATCACGAGTTGCAACTGGCTGGCGAGTTGCGGCTTGAGCGCGTCAACGATGCGCTTTTGAATCCCCTCCTGATTGGCGTAAATCTCGTAGGCGTTAAACTCGGAGAAGGCGTTGCGCGCCTCGGTCTGCAACAAGCCTTTCAGAATCTCGTTGCGCCGCTTGTGCCGCTCCTCCTCGCTGAAACTGTACTTGCGCACATATTCCTCGACCTTCTGCGGGTCGGTGAATGCGGTCACGTCTATGTTGACGTTCAAGGCGGCGTTGTCTTTGCTCGTCACGCGCACGGGCGCGCTCTCGGTGAAAGACCTGATATTGACTTCGTGGCTCTCCCTGCCGGGCGCGAGCGTCGTGAACCAGCCGTCCGAGGGCGTGTAGACGCGCTCGATGCGCCCGAAATAGGTGACGACTTTGACCGTTCCCTCCTGCGCGTAGTCGATATTGGCATAAGCCGTCATGGTGCCGACCAAAACGATCACAATCAGTAGCGCAATCCCCGCGATGAGGTATTTGCTGCTCGTCATAGAGTCTCCTTTGTCGATGTCTATTACTTCCGGCCAGATATGCTTCTTATTCTTTTTCATCTCTCCTCTGTAATACGTTTCGCGCGGACGGAAGTTTGTTAATTTCCGATTAACATGCCGGTTCGAGGGCGCGACCGGCGACGCGTGCGAAAGGCGCGACGCGCCGCTTTGTGCCGCGAGAGGATGTCAAATAAATGGCGCTTTGGGAAGCCCAAACTTTACGCCTCGCAGCGCCCGCCGCGAGCGCCCCCGCCCGCGCTCCGAACGCGCCCACGCTCGCGGCGCACGCCCGCTTGCTTTCCCCCCCCTGCTCGGATAAATTTGCCTGCACACCCGGAGCGCGATGCCGCAACTCTTTATAGGCCGTCTGTCGGCCACGCAAGCGCATCGCTTTTCCTCGGCGCTATCAAATCCCTCTGAAAGGATGCTTCTCCATTAGTCTATGAAAGTTTATCCGACCAACCAGATTCGCAACCTCGCCGTCATCGGGCACGGCGACGCGGGCAAGACGCAACTGATCAGTTCCCTGCTCTACGTGACGGGCGCAACGCAGCGCTGGGGCAAAGTCGCCGAAGGCACGACCGTCACCGACTACGAGGAAGATTCAATCGCGCGCCAGATCACTTTGAACACCTCGCTCGCGCACCTCGAATTTCGCGATCACAAGATCAACTTCATAGACACGCCCGGCTACGCGGCCTTCGTCGCGCACGCGCGCCCGGCGCTTCGCGTCGCAGACTGCGCGCTCGTCGTCGTTGACGGCGTCAACGGCGTCGAAGTGCAGACGGAGAAGACTTGGGGCTACGCCAACGAGTTCATCGTGCCGCGCATCATGGTCATCAACAAACTGGACAAGGAGCGCGCGGATTACGGCGCGGCCTTAGACAGCGCGCGCTCCACCTTCAGCCGCGCCATCGTCCCCTTCACGCTCCCCATCGGCAAGGAGGCGGGCTTCAAAGGCGTCGTGGACATCGTGCACATGAAGGCTTACGAGTTCGACGAACAGGGCAAGGCTAAAGAACGCGAGTTGCCCGAGGCCGGGCGCGACGTTGTGGATAAGGAGCGCGAGCGCCTCATCGAAGTCATCGCCGAATCCGACGACGCTTTGATGGAGAAGTATTTCGAGAACGGCACGCTCGACGAAGCCGACATCATCCCGAACATCTCGAAGGCCATCGCCGCGAGCAAGCTGTGCCCCGTCTTCGCCTGTTCGAGCCTCACGCTCGTCGGCCTGCAAACCCTGCTCGAAGGCATCATAGACTACGCGCCCGCGCCCGACACGCACGAGGCCGAACACGGGCGCGCGAGCACGGACGGCGGCGAGACCCTGACGCGCAAGTACAACGAGAGCGAACCTTTCTCCGCTTACGTTTTCCGCACCGTCGCAGACCCCTTCGCCGGTCGCATCACCGTGATGAAAGTCATCAGCGGCCACGTCAAACACGACGCCACCGTGCAGAACACGACGCGCGGCCTGGCCGAACGGCTCGGCGCGCTCCACTCGATGCAGGGCAAGCAACTCGACAAGGTTGACGAGGCGGGCGCGGGCGACATCATCGCCTGCGTCAAACTCAAAGAGACGCAGACGGGCGACACGCTGGCAGACCGCGCCGCGCCCATCGTCTACGACGCGCTCCAATACCCGGAGGCCGCCATCGCCTTCGCCATCGAACCGAAATCGCGGCAGGACGAGGAGAAGATCAGCGTCGCGCTGCACAAGATTCTGGAAGAAGACCCCTCGCTCCACTTCACGCGCGACGCGCAGACCAAAGAGTTCATCCTCTCCGGCTCAGGCCAACTGCACGTCGAGACGGTCGTGCAGAAGTTGAAGGATCGCTATCACGTCGAAGTCGCGCTGCACCCGCCGAAAGTCCCTTACAAGGAGACGATCACGGCGCGCGCCGAAGTCCAGGGGCGGCACAAGAAGCAGACGGGCGGGCGCGGCCAGATCGGCGACTGCAAAGTCGTCTTCGAGCCTCTGGAGCGCGGCGGCGGCTTCGAGTTCGTGGACAAGATTTTCGGCGGCAGCGTGCCGCAGCAGTTTCGCCCGGCCATCGAGAAGGGCATCGTCGAGGCGGCATCGGGTGGCGCGATTGCGGGCTACCCGCTCGTTGATTTCCGTGTCACGCTCGTAGACGGCTCTTATCACAACGTCGATTCGGACGAGCACAGTTTCCGCGCGGCCGGGCGCAAGGCGTTTCGCGCGGCGATTGATAAAGTGAAGCCCTCGCTGCTCGAACCGATCATGGACGTTGAAGTGGTTGCGCCGGTCGAGGCGAGCGGCGACATCATGGGCGATCTCAACTCGCGTCGCGGGCGCGTGCAGGGCATGGAGATGCGCGGCAAGAATCAGGTCATCAAAGCGCAGGTGCCGATGGCCGAGATGCTCGACTATCAATCCAAGCTCAACTCCATCACCGCCGCGCGCGGCTCCTATCACATGGAGTTCTCCCATTACGATCCCGTCCCCGGCCAACTGACACACAAGATCGTCGAACAGGCTCGCGCCGAAGGTAGGATCAGAGCCGAAGAGGAAGATTAAGTTATGTCGCTGCCCGAGATCAGCAGGTATTACTTTAGCATAGCCGAGTTTGAGCGCATGGGTGAGGCGGGTGTCTTTACGAAGGACGCCCGCCTTGAGCTGATCGAGGGAGAGATTAATGAGAAGTCACCGGTAAGCAGCCGTCATGCAGGTTGCGTCAAATTCCTCAGCAGGTTTTTGAACCAAACTGTCGGCGACATCGCGCTCGTCAGCACCCAGAACCCGATCCGGCTCAACGACTTCTCCGAGCCGGAGCCTGATCTCGCGTTGCTCCGTTTGCGCGATGATTTTTACCGCAACGCGCACCCGGCTCCGGCTGATGTATTCCTCATCATCGAAGTGGCGGACACGACATTGGCCTATGACCGGCAAGTCAAAGCGCCGCTCTACGCGAAGGCCGGAGTCGCGGA
>DASQDV010000327.1:0-2630 GCA_035633995.1 Pyrinomonadaceae bacterium
CCAGATCGATCAATCGCTCGGCAACCTGCGCCTCGCGGCAATTGACGTGTACTACATACACAACCCTGAGACGCAACTCGGCGTCGTCTCGCGCGCGGAGTTCGAGACGCGCCTGCGCGCCGCCTTCGAGCAACTTGAACGGAGCGTTGCAGAGGGCAAGATCAAACACTACGGCGTGGCGACATGGAACGGCTTTCGCGTCGCGCCCGACGCGCGCTCGTTTCATTCGCTCGAACGCATGCTCGAACTCGCGCGCGAGGCGGCGGGCGGCGACGCGCACCACTTTCGCTTCGTCCAGCTTCCCTTCAACCTCGCGATGCCCGAAGCCCTCGTGCTCGCCAATCAAACGTTTCAGGGCGCGCAGGTCTCTCTGCTCGAAGCGGCGCGCGCGCTCGAAGTGACGGTCGTGGCGAGCGCCTCGATCTTGCAGGGCAAGGTGGCGCGCGACCTCGCGCCCGAAATACGCGAACCGCTCGGCTCGCTCGCCTCAGATGCGCTCACCGCCATCCAGTTCGTGCGCTCCACGCCCGGCATCACCACCGCGCTGGTCGGCATGAGCCGCCGCGCGCACGTCGAAGAAAATCTTCAACTCGCGCGCCTCGAACCCGCGCGCCCCGACCAGTATCAACAGTTGTTTTCGACGGACGGGGGACAATAAGCTGCTGAACCCGGTCTTGATTTATGCGTCAATATTATCTTTCTTTCGTTGCCCTGCTGCTATTGCTCGCCGTGCCGGTGGCGGCGGACGAGACGGATGACTACATCACAGCCGAGATGCGCAAACGCAACATCCCCGCGCTCGCGCTGGGCGTTCTTCGCGACGGGAAGATAATCAAAGAGCAAGCCTACGGGCAGGCCAACGTCGAATTGAACGTTCCGGCTACGACCGGGACGGCCTTCCCGCTCGCCTCGATCACGAAAACCTTCACCGCCACAGCGATCATGGCGCTCGTCGAAGATGGTAAAGTCTCGCTCGACGATTCGGCGCGCAAGTTCGTACCCGGCCTGTCGCCGCTGTGGGCCGGCGTCATCGTGCGCCATTTGTTGTCGCACACTTCGGGGCTGCCTGACGTTGCGCTCGACGATGATCTCGGCACGTATGTCTCGGAGACGCGAGAGGGCGCATTGAAAAAATTGGCGGCGATGCCGCTCACAAGCCGTCCCGGCACGAAGTGGGAATACAACGAAACGAACTACGTGCTGCTCGCCATGATCATCGAACGGCTCTCCGGCCTCACCTATGAGCAATACATGGCCGGGCGTTTCTTTCAACCGTTCGGCATGACCGCGACTACCTTCGGCGATACCAGAGAACTCATTCCGCACAGAGCCTCCATCTACACGCACTACCAGACCCGCGAAGGCAAGAGCGCGCCCTCGTCCGCCAAGCTCTGGAACTATCAATACGTCTACCCCGCCTACGCCTATGCGGGCGCGGGACTGAACACGTCTCTCGCGGATTTGATGAAATGGGACTCGGCATTGAGCGCAGGAAGAGTGCTCAAGCCCGCGACGCTCGAACAGATGTGGACGGCGGCGAAGTTGAAAAACGGGCGGGTGTTTCGTTTCAAAGGCTCGACGGTCGGGTGGGGCAATGGCTGGATGGTTGACGACGCCCCGCATCACAGGGCGGTCTTCCACACGGGCGGCGACGCATCGGCTTACGCGCGCTTCCTCGACGACAAGTTATCCGTCATCATCCTGACCAACTGCCAGGGCGTCGAACCTGATGCGATCCTGCAAGGCGTGGCCGCGCTCTACTTGCCCGCCGTGAAGAATGAGCAATGAGCGATGACGGCGACACGTCAAATCAGGAAGTCGAGATGGGAGAGTTTATGACCGAGCAAGAGTTGAAATCATTCGCCGACTTCTGGCCGCACTATCTGGCCGAGCACAGCCATGCGAACACGCGCCTCCTGCACGCGGCAGGCACGATCACCAGCACCGGCCTCGCCGTCGCGCTCATCCTGACGGGGCGCTGGCGCTGGCTGCCCGCCGCGCTTGCGACCGGCTACGCGGCGGCGTGGGCCAGTCACTTCTTCATCGAACACAACCGCCCCGCTACCTTCAAACACCCGCTCTGGTCTTTCGCCGCCGACTACAAGATGGTCGCGCTGATGCTCACGGGAAAGATGAAAAGCAACGATGAAGGAGGAACGCGGAACGCGGAATGAAAGATCGTCAGTAGTCCGTCGTCAGTTGTCAGTTGTCCGTTGCATGTGGCTCTCGAACAAATTGCTAACGATTAGAGCGAACAACTGACAATGGACAACTGACGACGGACAACTGACAGCTTTCCGTTCATCGTTTCACTTCGCGGGTGGCGGCGGGATGCGCGCGGCTTCTTCGGGCGTGCGTGCGCGGCGGCGCGCGAGTTCGAGTTTGAGGCTCTGTTCGCCGCGACGCATGGCGTACTGGTGGTTGGAGGCGAGCAGCGGGCGGAGCAGGAGCGAGAGCGCGCGCACGACGGGCTTGTGCGCGCGCACGCGCCAGTCGTAGGTGATGTCTACGAGCAGGCCCTCCTGTTTGAAAGTCCAGATGCCGCGCCCCTGCAAGTCGCCGACGGCTTCGAGCGTCGAGCCGTAGGGATGGCGCGATTCCGTCACGCGAAACTGCCAGCGCAAACTGTA
>DASQDV010000328.1:0-4146 GCA_035633995.1 Pyrinomonadaceae bacterium
GTCGCGCACCGGCGCAGCGACCCTTCTTTCGTCAACGCGCCGCCCGCGCTGCGCGATCTGATAGACCTCGCAGACCCCTCGGATTACGAATGGGTCGAGCGTCTGGTGGTGACCTACGAGCGCGCGCGCGAAGGCCGCGACGAACTCGCGCTCGTGCGTCTCTGTTTCAGCGCACCCGTGCTCGCGGCCTCGCGCGGCGCGCGCTCGGTCGTGTTGATTGACGAGATTCAGAACATAGAGAAGCTGCGCGGCGAAGTCGAACTCGGCAACGAGATCGCGCAAGTCTCCATGCACGGCGACGTGCCGTTCGTTCTGTGCGGCCTGCGTCGCGGCCTGCTCGACGAGTTGAGCGGCGGCAATGCGCCGCACCGCTTTGAAGGCTTCGGCACGATTCACCTCGAAGGGTTGAAGGAGACGGACGCGCGCACGCTCGTCGAACGCCTCGCCTACACCGAACGCATCGCGATCAACGACGAGACGCGCGACCTCGTCGTGCAACTCTTCAACGGCAGCCCGCTCTACATCGCCTCGTTCATGCACGCCGCGCGCCGCGACAATGTCTCGCTCACCAGTTTTCTCGAATGCCAGAAGACTTACGTTGACGAACTTCTCGGCGGGCGCATCAACCGCCGTTTCAATTCCGTCCTCGAAGAAGTTACGCCTTCCGTCACGACGCGCCGCGCACTCGTCCGCCTGCTGCACGACGCGGCGACGAACGCGGGCGGCAAATCGCCCGTAGAAGCATGGCGCAGGCGTCTGGAACTCGAACCCGACGAACTCTACCCGCTGATGTTCGCCCTGCACGTGCGCGAACTCGCCAGCTTCAACGCGACCTTCATGGAGATCGGCACGGAGAGTTTGTGGCGCGATTACCTGCGCGCCAGCTACCGCCTGCAAGTCGCCGCCGAACCGCGCGCCCTCGTCGTGGCCGACACGCTCGTCGAAACTTTAAAGCGCGCGCCGCAAACGATGGCGCGCCATTATCGCCGCGCCGCCGCGCTTGGCTTGCGCGAACTTCTGGCACGCTTCAACGAGCAGCGCGTCGCCGCGAGCCTTCTGCACTACGACCGTTTCAGCCGCATCTATCGCGGCGTCGAGCCCGAAGAGATCGAGCGCGGCCTCGACGCCGAAACCGATCTCATACGCCTGCCGCAAATCGTCCACGCGGCCAGTTGTGCTTCGTTTCACCCGGCGATGCTGCACGTCTGCGACGAAGAACGCTGCGCCGTCGCGCACGGCTTCGACGCGATGCCTTACACGGATGCGAACGAGGTCGTCTGGCTCGCCGCCGAGATCGATTCCAAACTCGAAGCCGGGCGCGCCGTGACCGAAGTTTGGTGCGACCGGCTGACGCAGGTGGGTTATTCCTGCGGCTTCAAACGCTACCGTCTGTGGCTGGTTGCGCCCGAAGGCTTTTCGGCGGAGGCTTCCGAACTTCTCAACGAGCGCGACGCCTTCAGTTCGAGTCGCAAACAACTCGAACTCCTGACCGAGCGGCTGAGCCCCGAAGCCGCCGACGCGCACGCGGCGACGGAAGCGGACGCGCCCGACGAATTCGAGATGGTCATCCCGATGGGGAGCGACACCGAGTTGATCGCTGCGCACACGGTCGAGCAGATCGCGCGCCGCCTGGATTTCCCGCCCGAGGCCATTAATCAGATAAAAACCGCCCTGATCGAGGCCTGTATCAACGCTTCGGAGCACAGTCTCAGCCCCGACCGAAAAATTTATCAACGTTTTCGTCTGGAAAGTGATAAATTAATCGTCACCGTATCAAGCAGGGGTATAATCGTGCCCTCCCCCACACATGCCGGAACCAACGGCAGCGAAGCACGAGAAGAGAATAATGGACGCCGAGGCTGGGGTCTCAAGCTGATTCGCACTCTGATGGATGAAGTTGAGTTCGAGCGAGTTGACGACGGGACGCGCCTCCGCATGACCAAATACCTACGTCGCTAGAAGGGGTCGCAAAAAAAATGGTTGACTCACACGACCGTTCGCCGGTGCGCTCTGAGCGCAGCGGGGACATCGCCGTCATTTACGCCAGCGACTATCTCAACAAGCTGAGCGGCGAGCGCATCGAGCGCGAATGTCGCGTGCATCTCACTGCTGGCTGCCGCGCGCTCGTCGTTGACTTCAAAAACACCGGCCTCGTCAACAGCATCGGCGTCTCGATCATGCTCGGCGTGATTGACGCGGCCGAGCGCGCGGGCGCGCCGCTCGTCTTCTCGAACGTCAATTCGCAGGCCGCGCAACTGTTCGAGCTTCTCGGCCTGACCCGCCACGCCGCGCTGGCGAAAGACGAAGCCGATGCGTTTCACCTGTTGTCGGATGTGAATCCGCCGCGAGAGAGGCGCGTGCCGGTGGGCAAACACACCTGATGCGATGTTAGACCAAACGGCCAAACTCATTCACGCCTTCTCCGCGCTCGCAGACCTCGGCGAAGAACTCGCCGACACGCGCGACTTCAAGGAGATGGCGCGCTCCACGCTCCACGTCGTGCTCGGCTCGCTCGGCGTCCGGCGCGGCGCGGTGGCCGAGTACGTTCAGCCGGACGACACGCTGCGTTTCGTCGCCGCGTGGGGCTTGGGCGAGGGGTGGCCCGCCACTCTGCCGTTCGCCGCCGCGAGCGCGGAGATGCTGTCCGCCGCTCAGCCGCGCGCCCTGTTGCTTTCCGATACGGATCAACTCGAACCGGCGCGTCATCAGCTCGGCGAAGGTCTCTTCAATACGCTCGTCCAATTTCGTCTCCAACTCACCGTCCCGCTCGTCGTGCATAAAAAGTTCGTCGGGTTCATCCTGCTCGGCGACAAAGCTACCGGTAAAGACTTCACGCCGGAGGAGAGGGAAGTCGTGCGCACGATGGCGCGGCACATCGGGGTCGGGATTTACAACCACCGACTGCTGCGCGAGGTGGAACGGCGCGCGGCAGAGAATCGCGGACTCTACGAAGATTTACGCACCACCTACAGCGACACGGTGCGTGCGTTTGCGGCGGCGATTGATTGCAAGGACAAGTACACGCAGGGGCATTCGGAGCGCGTCGGCAAGTACAGCGAGATCATCGCGCGCGAGATGGGGTGGAGCGAGTTGGAGGTTGAAGGCATCGCCGTCGCGGGCTACCTCCACGACATCGGCAAACTCGTCGTCGAGCGCGACATCATCAACGCGCCTTACAAAATCGACGCCAAACAATCGTCCGAACTCAACCGCCACCCCGCCGCCGGTTACGAGATACTCGCCCCCATCCAGCACCCCTACGCAGACATCCCGTTGACGGCGAAGTATCACCACGAGCGCATGGACGGGCGCGGCTACCCGGAAGGTTTGAGCGGCGATCAAATACCGCCCGGCGCGAAGATCGTCGCCGTCGCCGATTCGTTCGACGCGATGACGACCGACCGGACTTACAAGCGCCGGAAAGTTTTCTCCGAAGTGGTCGAAGATTTTCGCAAGAACACGGGCAAGCAGTTTGCGCCGGAAGCGGTGGCAGCGCTGTGCCGCGCGATATTGAAGGAAGTGAACGGCGAGACAAAGGAGAGGCGCATCACGAAACTTCTCGGCAAAGGCTACCTTGAACCCGCCGAGTGCCGCCCGCTGCTCGTCGAACTTCTCGCCGAACTCGAATCCGGCGCGACGCTCGCCGCAAGCAGCAAGTAAACAGAAGAAACGCGAAAGTAAAAACGCGGAAGGATGAATGAAAGGCAGGACACAGAAGACAGAATATAGAAGTCAGAATTAACAGCCTCTCAGCTTTCCTTCTGACTCCTGTATTCTCTGTTCTGGATTCTACTTCATCGTTCCGCGTTCCTGCTTCCGCGTTTAATTTATTGTTGCGCCGGTTTGCAACTCGGCCCCAGGAGCGCGTCCTTTTTCAAACTGATGATGGGATACTGTTCCGCCTCCGCGTTCAAGTCGAGCCAATCCTGAAACTCTGCGGGCAGTGCCGCGTCTGAAAAAATGGCCTCGACGGGACATTCCGGCACGCACGCGTCGCAATCAATACAGGTTTCGGGGTTGATGTAGAGGCGATCCGGCAACTCGTGAAAAGCTTCGACGGGGCAGACCGCCGCACAGTCCGTGTATTTGCAGTCAACACAGGCTTCCGTCACGATGTAGGTCATCGTCTATTGTCTCCTCACACAA
>DASQDV010000329.1:0-1888 GCA_035633995.1 Pyrinomonadaceae bacterium
CTGCACCTGCCGCTCGTGATGGCGGTCGGCATCGGGCTGGCCTTCTCGAACGCGCGCGCCGTCATCGAGGCGTTGATGGGCGTGCAGACGGAGTTCGTGCGCACGCCGAAGTATCAGGTGGAGAAGACGACGGATGCGACGTGGAAGGCGAAGAAGTACAAACGCAAGCGCGGTCTTCTGCCGCTCCTCGAACTCGGCTTCGCCGCCTACTTCTTCTGCGCCCTGTGGTACGCCGCGCACATGCGCATGTGGGGCACGATCCCCTTTCTCTTCCTCTTCTTCTTCGGCTACGGCTACATCGGCCTGATGAGCGTCCTGCAAACCGCAGGCGGCAAACGCCTCCAGGCGTGGCGCCGCCCGCTCGCGCTCGGACGCCGCGCGTAACAACTGGCTCGCGCAAAACGTAGAGGAGGCAGAGATTCGTCTCTGCCTCCTCTTTTTGCATCCGGTCGTTTTCTACGCGCCCGCTTACAGTTTCCTTGACCGCTCCCCGCCCGTCATTTAATATCTCGTTTCCAACGTGCCGGACGGGGTTCCGAGTCCTCGAAATAAACTTCAAGCCACATTCTCTGGTTCAGACGAGGTTCACCCGAAAAGGGTGTCTCAATCGTATCACCCGCTACCAGTTCCCCAGTTGAAAGGACATCATGTTGAAAAATATTCTCTCCGGTCTCAACCGCGTGCTCTTGCTGTGCGCGTCGCTGGCGCTCGCGGCGGGCGTGAGTTTCTCCCAATCGCAGGCCACCTCCGGCAACATCGAGGGGCGTGTGCTCGACCCGAACGGGGCGGCCGTGCCCGGCGTCAACGTCACGGCGACGAACCAGCAGACCGGCTTTGAAAAGACCGCCACCTCAGACGAGGAAGGCAACTATCGCCTCATCCTGCTGCCGCCCGGCACTTACAGGATCGTCGCCACCGGCGCGCAGGGCTTCCAACCGGCGACCTTAGAGAACGCCATCGTCACCGTCGGCGGGCAGACGAATCTGGACATCTCGCTCGGCGTCGGCGGCGCGAGCACAACTGTTGACGTGTCGGCGGAAGCGCCCGTCGTCGAAACGACGCGCAGCTCCGTTGCCACAACCGTCAACGAGCGCGACATCGAAAATCTGCCGGTGAGCGGGCGCAACTATCTCGACTTCGCCACGCTCACGCCCGGCGTCATACGCGACCCGACGCGGCAGGGCGACCTCTCCGTCGGCGGCCAGAAGGGAACTTTGAACAGCCTGCAAGTTGACGGCGCGGACAACAACAACACCTTCTTCGGGCAGGCCTTCGGGCGCACGGGCGTCCGCCCGCCTTATCAATTCTCGGAAGAATCCGTCAAAGAGTTTCAGGTGAACCAGAACGGCTTCTCGGCGGAGTTCGGGCGCGCGGCGGGCGCGGTCATCAACGTCGTCACGAAATCCGGCACGAACGAATTTCACGGCGGCGTCTTCGAGTATTTCCGCGACGAGTCGCTGAACGCCAACGCGCCGAACGTCAAAGGGCAGCAGGGCGTTGACTTCGATCTCGGTCGCCGTCTCGACCGCAACAAGCGTCCGCCGCAGCAGATCAACCAGTTCGGCTTCCGGCTCGGCGGCCCCATCGTGAAAAATCGCGCCTTCTTCTTCGGCACTTACGACGGCCAGCGGCAATTCCTCCCGATCGTCGTCGAGCCGCGCAATCTCGGCGCGCAGTCGGCGGCGATCCAGAACTTGATCCGCCCGCGCCTCGCCCCCTACCAGATCAGCCGCAATCAGGATGTGTTCCTCATCAAAACCGACATCTCCGTCAACAACAGCAACCAACTCTCCCTGCGCTTCAACCGGCAAAACTTCACGGGCGACAACAACGAGTTCACCGGCACGCTCGCCGCCGAAGAACACTCCGGCGACAGTCTCGCGCGCAC
>DASQDV010000330.1:0-2345 GCA_035633995.1 Pyrinomonadaceae bacterium
CCCGGCAGAGGCCGGAACCTACCTCTGTGCCGCCGGGAAAGCGCCTGTCGCGCTGGGGATTCTCGGTATTCCCGCCGGAGCGCTCGTCGGCTTGAGCATCGGCGCGTTGATGATCTTCTGTGGAGAAGCCACGCAGCGGAACCGGCTGCCTTGAGCCACAACAAGTCGCCGGATGCACGCCCGCCGCTGTTCGCGTCAACGCTGCGACGCTCGTTGACCTTGTTGTGATCCGTCTACGTTAGTTCCTCGCCACGAAAGAGAGTTGCGCATGTCGTCATTCATGGAAGATTACAAGGCGAAGCACAGACACCCTCTGAACCGCCTGACGCACAGCATCGGCATCCCGATGATCGTCTTGTCTTTGCCGCTCTTTTTCTTCAACTGGCGGTGGGCGCTAGCGTTGTTCGTCGTCGGGTGGATTCTCCAATTCGTCGGCCACTGGATCGAGGGCAACCAGCCAGCGTTCTTTCGTAACCCCGTCTACCTGCTCGTCGGGCCGCTGTGGGTCGCGCGCCGCGCGCTCTCCGCCGTAGGGCTGGTGAAATCCACCGCCGCCGCCGACAACTCCGCCGTCAAACGCGCGCGTTGAAAATGAACGAAGCGGGCGCACAGTCCGACGCCGCGCGCGGCATCGCCGAGATGATCGCGCGCACGCTTGCAGACGGCGCGGTCGCCGCGCTCGCCACACTCGTCGCATCCACGCAGCCTGAGCACGCGGGCGCAAAGTTACTCGTCAACAGTTCGGGCGAACGCGCGGCGGGCGGCACGGGCGACGCGGCGCTCGACGCGGAGATCGCGCGCCGCGCCGTCGCGTTTCTCAACTCGCGCGCCGAAGCACAAACAGTCAACGTCGAAGAGTTTGCGCCGCAACTCGCCGGGTGGCGCGCGGCGCGCGTCCTGTTCGAGCGCATCGAGCAGGAGCCGCGCATCATCGTGTGCGGCGCGGGACACGTCGGCGCGTCGCTCGCGCGCCTCGCGCACGCCGTCGGCTACCGTGTCACGCTCATAGACGACCGCGCGGATTTCGTCGCGCGCGCACGCTTCCCCGAAGCTGAAATCGAACTCGTCGCGGCTGTGGAAGGTTGGGCGCAGGCGGTGCGCGCGGCTGTGGGCAGCGGGCGCGGCGCGTACGTCGCCGTCGTCACGCGCGGGCACAACGAGGATGAAGAGTGTATGCGCGCCGCCGTCTCTACGAGGCCGGACTACGTGGGAATGATCGGGAGCAGGCGGCGCACGAACATCGTGCTCGAACGTCTCGGCGCGTCGGGCGTCGGGGCGGAAATTTTAAGAGAGGTGCGCGCGCCCGTCGGGCTGGACATCGGCGCGGTCTCGCCGGAAGAGGTAGCGCTCGCCGTGCTCGCGGAGATCGTCGCCGTGCGGCGGGGCGGCAGCGGGAGTTCGTTGTCGGAGTGGCGGCGTAAGTAGTTGATCACAGGCGCTCGTCGCCGCAGACGCCGGATGCGGCGCAGCGTGCGAGGGCGCGGAGAAAAGTCGGGTGCTCGGACGATTCAGGCGCGCGGGCTGGCATCGGCGATCTGCGGCGGCTGGGTTTCGTGTTCGTCCCGCGCAGGTTCGGCGTCGGCAGCGCTCGCCGTCAAAGACGCTTCCAGTTTCTTTCGCTTCTTTCCGGCCAGCATGCCGTGGACGGTCATCACGGGGCCGATGATGGTGTAGCAAAAGCCCGCCAGCGCGACGAATCCACGCGTGTTGAGGCTGGCGAGGCCAATCGAGAGCAGGCCGACGCCCATGTGCAAAAGGTTCTCCTGTAACTCTGTGCGTGTGTCTAACACTTCGAGGGGGTTCAACTCCAACTCGGAGCGTTTGGCGTGAGCGCGCCAGTAGAGCAACATGAAGACCGCGAAGACCGCCACGTAGCCGATGCTGAAGACGATCATCATCTTGCTCATCTGGCTGTTCGCCACCGGCGCGACCAGTTCGCCCGTCGGCAAGCGCACGCGGCTGTCAACGCCCAGCGCCATGTTGACGAGCAGCGTCCAGACGAACTTCAAAGGATAGACGTAAAACAGCACGACGAAGAGCAGCACGGCGTTCAGGACGAAGGTGAGCGCGTCGTTCAGGCCGTAGCGGCGGAAGAATTTGTACTGCTGATACCAGACGAGGATCAGCATCGCGAAGCAGATGGCGAAGGCGATGAAGCCGCGCATCATCTCCATCAGCGCGTCGAACGTGCGCGGCACTTCGAGCGAGACGACGAGCAGCGTGATGGCGAAGCCGAACACCGCGTCGCTCAAAGCCTCGATGCGCGACACCTCGCGGCCGCGCATGCGAAACTTGGTGCTCACGCCGATGCCGCTCTCGATCAACTTTTCGCGAATCATGCCGTC
>DASQDV010000331.1:0-1570 GCA_035633995.1 Pyrinomonadaceae bacterium
AGCATCGTGACGATGGTTGACTTGCCGCCGCCGACAGGCCCCATCAAGAGCAGGATGCGCTTGCGGACTTCGAGGCGCTGCGCCGCCGACTTGAAATATTCGACGATGCGCGCGAGCGGTTCTTCGATGCCGTAGAGTTCCGAAGCGAAGAACTTGTAGCGCGCCACCTCGTCGCGCGTGCCCTCGTTGATCTTCTCGATCCCGGCGGCATGGATCATGTCGTTGACGCGCGCGTGGGAGAGTTCGGCGAGTCTGGGGTTTTGTGAGACTAACTCGAAGTAGTCGCGGAAAGAGCCTTCCCAGTGGAGGGCTTCGCGTTCGCGGCGCAGGTCTTCGAGCCGTTCGCTGATGTTGAATTTGTATTTGCCATCCTGTTCTTCGTGCATAGCCTTGATACCTCAAAAACGGCTTCGCGCGTGGACGGCGTGGGGAAGTCACGCCCTGCTTATTTCGGGCGACTCGCGGACGGCGGAGATTGGTTTTCGCGTCCGGTCGCCGCGATGGTGGCGGCGGCGACGGCGGCGGTTTCCGACCGGCGAGTCGTCCTGAGTATTAGGACAAGTCTCGATGCGACAGGCGGAGACGTGCGCGTGTGCGTTCCTTGACCTTCGCCGTCGAGTCTTTGGGAATCCTGTTAGGACTTTATTTGTCAAACGGGAGCGACGGGCGAGCGCTGGCGACTTTTTCGCGACCTCTACTTCCGCCGCTTGCCGCGATTATAACACAGCACGGGGGGCAGAAAATCAAAGCTTATTTTTCGTCGCCCGCGTCGAGCATCACGCGCGGCTGCAAACTGGCACGCGCCGCGTCGTAGACGCCGACGGCGATCAAGTTCCCCGCCGCGTCGCGCATACGCACGCGCTCGCCCTCGCGCCAATGCCGCGACGGCGAATCGGAGTCGCGCGCCAAAGAGACGCAGACCGCCGCGCCGTGCCGCGCACGCCGCGCCGACTCGTCCGTTAGATGCACGAAAGGCATCTCCGGGAGCGCCGCATCCGGCGTGATGAGCAACCCGTTTAGAGCGTCGGCAGCGTCGTCGCACGCTTCCACGCGCGCGGCCAGATTTTCCAGTGTGACGGCCTGCGCGATGCCGAACTCGCCCGCACGCGTGCGGCGCAGCGCCGCGAGATGCGCGCCCGCGCCGAGCCGCGCGCCGAGGTCTTCGGCCAGCACGCGGATGTACGTCCCCGCCGAACAGACAACGCGCACGCTGAGGTCGCACGTTCCGTTGTTGCGCCGCAACCAGGTGCCCATCTCATCGTAAGTGATTTCAAACTCGCGGATGCGGACGCGCACCGCTTTCCGCTCAACCTGTTCGCCGCGTCGCGCCAGTTCGTAGAGTTTTCGCCCCTGCACTTTTTTAGCAGAATACATCGGCGGCACTTGTTCGATCTCGCCGCGCAGGGCGGACATGGCCGCCTCGTATTCAGAGTCGTCGCGCGTCATCAAATCAGTTATGTCGCCCACCGGAGCGAGCGGCGTGCCCGTCAGGTCGCCCGTCTCCGTCGCGTAGCCGAAGCGCACCGTCGCCTCGTACTCTTTCTCCGCGCCCGACAGGAATTGCGCGAGC
>DASQDV010000332.1:0-2092 GCA_035633995.1 Pyrinomonadaceae bacterium
TCCGGTCAATCGAAAGTGTAAGGTATATTATTATCACTTACTAAATGTTCCCACATCCGAGATGTTTCCCTGAGTTTGACAGGGAGGCGAAAGCGTCAAAGTCTCTGAACTCGTGGTTGAAAACTCATCTTGCCGCATGAACCACTGCGGAGTATTATCGGCTCACACAAGGTCCCGAGGCACCCTCTCCGGAGCCGGGCTCCGTCACGGCTCGCAGAATGAAAGGCCAATTATGAGAAGTATCTTCAAACGCTTCACGGACGGTTTTCCCCTCGTCGCTCTCTCGTTGTTTTGCGTGGCGACAACGATCAGCGCGCATGGACAGTCGCGCGATCTGCGGGTCATTTCAGCTCGCGCGGGCGGAGTAAATTTCGCTTCCGGCGATGTGCGCGTCAGATTCCGCGACCAGCGCCAGTGGCGAGCGCTGAGCACGAAAGACACGCTGGCTTCCGGCGACACGGTAGTGACGGGTGCCGCCGGTCAACTTGAAGTGCTGCTCAACCCCGGCGCGTATTTTCGTCTCGGTGAGAATTCGGAGTTCACTCTGGCCGACGACTCGCTCGATAACCTGCGATTGAGTTTGACTAAAGGGAGCGGCCTCGTCGAAGCAACGGGGTTTAATGAACTCCGGGTCTCGATCTTGGTTGACACGCCGCACACCAGAGTTGAAATCTTGCGCAGCGGCATCTACCGCATTGATGTGCGGCAGCCCGACTCAACGGAAGTGGCCGTCCACAAAGGACGCGCGCTCATCGGGAAAGAACAAGCGTTGACCTTGAAGGGCGGACGCGAGGCACGCATCTTGAGCGCCGGCGTCGAAGTCGCCAAACTCGATAAGAATGAGAAAGACGGTCTCGATCTGTGGAGCCGGGAGCGAGCCAAACTGCTGGCGAAAGCCAACGGTCAAATCTCGGCCCGCAAAGTTAGGACGCTACTGGCGAGCGCGAATTATGTGTCGCCCCAGTACAGCATGCCGCGCGGACTCTGGTATCTCAACCCGCGCACGGCATGCTATGTCTTCCTTCCCGGCGGCGACGGCTGGTCATCGCCTTACGGCTATCACTATAACAGCAGCTTCTTCTGGGGGCCGGGGCCGTTCTGTAACGGTTGCAGTAGATCGCGGGATTACAGCGGCCACAGCGGGAATGGCACGAATATCGGAGGGGGAACAAATACAATCGGGGGAGGGGCGAGTGGGGGAGCTATCGGCGGCGGAACAAGAGATGTTTCATCGCCCGCCCCTCGAACCCGCTTCGAACATATACCGTCAATTACCGAACGGAAGTCAGCGCCAATTGATCAGTAGCAGACATTAAACGTGAACATAACAGGCGCGGCGGCTCCCACACCTGGATGCGATTGCACCGATTTGCATACATTCTACGTTGCAGCCGTCACAGGAACACGCCCGACGGCGCAGAGTGTTGCGCCTCTGCTCGCAAATTGCAAGAGCCACATCAACCATGCCCGCAAGGTTCGGCACGCCTTCCGCGCCGGGCAAACCTTTGATGATGTCCGACCCCTTCATTTTGTATCTCCTAAAAAGCTAAGGGGCTGCCATTGCAGCAGCCCCTTAACAGCATTTCCTTGCCCCTCAAGCACCCCTTTTGTTGACGAGCAGGAGAGGCTTAGGATTCACCGCCTGCGCGCTCTCAGCCTTCTCTAAAGCTAAAGCCTCTACGTCTTCTCGAAGGATGAGCGGACGCAGGCGGCTACCGGTGTTGATGGTCGTGCGACGCAGGAGCGAGAAGTCTCCGCAGGGACGCTTTGACGCTTGCGTCAATCTTCGGATGGTCTGACGTTCGGATGGCTCTGCGCCACATGCACGCGACGGACGAAACGGCGCGCGGTCGAGAATTTGGTAAAAAGCAGCCCGGCGCGTGACGTGGAAGTGACAAAAGAAAAACGGCAGGACGCGAATCCTGCCGTAAGTCTCTGAATCTTTTGGTGGAGCAGAGGGGGGTCGAACCCCTGACCTCCGCATTGCGAACGCGGCGCTCTGCCAAACTGAGCTACTGCCCCACGCGGAAACCGATGATAGGGGGCGGGCGCGGAGGTGTCAAGGAGGGAAGCAGAGAGGAGACGGTAGGCG
>DASQDV010000333.1:0-10421 GCA_035633995.1 Pyrinomonadaceae bacterium
CGCGAAGTTCCCTGTTGCCGCGCGAAGATGTCGATCATCTGTTTGATCGGCGTGATGCCGCAGATCGGCTCTTTCGAGAAGGGGAAACTGAAAGCAATCGCGCCGACGAGTTTGCCGTCGATGTAGACGGGCGAACCGGACATTCCGGCGAACACGCCGGTCTTCTCCGCGTTCGCGCCCGTCAGGCGTCCGATGATGGCCGACTGGCGCGGCGCGGGGAAACCCGGCAGCACGCCGAGAATGTCCACGCCGAACTCCTGCGCTTCCGTCCCTGAAAAGACCGTCCATGCGCGCGCCTTCATGCCCGGTCGCACGTCTTCCAGCGGAAACAGACGCGCATCCGCCTGCGCCGCATTCGCTTTCGTCGTCGCCGCCGGAGTTTGCGCCGCAGCGTTGACGGCAAAAGGCGCGAGCGCGAGTGCGAGCGCGAGAACCGGGTAGAACAATTTTTTCATGTGAATACCTTTTGAAACGGGAGGAAGCATCTTGCACATCAACTGCCGCGCGACGCGCCGCCCGGCGACCTCATAAACGAACGGCGAAAGCGCAGCAACAACCCAAGAGCGACTATAGCGTCCGGTTTCTCAGATGGTCAAGCAGGAGCAAAGGTTGGTAGTCACGGACGGCGGCGCGCGGCTTTTGTTAAAATAGTGGAACTTTAGCGGCGGCCAACCGAATAGATTTCAGAGAGGTGTCATGATGCTGCGACGTTTCATCCCGCTTCTGCTCGTCCTGCTTTGCGCGCCATCGTCCGTTTCGGCCTCACCCGTCAAGGCGAGCCGTTTCGACGTGCGCGTCGGGCACGTCTTCGACCTCTATTACCTTCTACGCAAACACGCCACCGCCGACGCGAACCCCACCGCGAGCCAGATCGCGGGACTCGTCGAAGCGATTGACGCGACGCGGCAACTGCAAACGGATTTCGGCGGCAGGTTCTCTCCCGTGTGGGGCTTGCTGGACGAATATCTGGCGAAGTGCCGGAACACTTCGGAGGTCATACGCTCGTTTGAGCGCCTGCCGGAGACGACGAATTTCCGGGGCAAGGATTACCCGGTGCGCACAAATGCGTTGCGGCTGGCGCGGGCGATGAATGGCGTCGAAGCGCAATTCCTCAAAATCATCTGGCCGGATCATCAGGCGGCAATCGCGCGCGCCGCAGGCGAGTTTTCCCAAACGCTCAAGCCGAAGGAGAAAGAGTGTTTCGCCTACATCGGTAAGCATCTCAACCTGAACGCCGCGCCCGACATGTCCCTGCCCGTTTATCTCGTCGCCGAAGCGCCCTATCCCGGCGGCTTCACATACTTTCTCGATGGCGGCGAACGACTCGTCGTGATAGACGTTTCGCGAAACAAAGGCACGCTCCTGTTTGAAGCCTTGCTGCACGAAGCGATCCACGCGCTCGACGGGGTCGGGAGCCGGACACCCGCGACGGAGATGGGGCGCAGCGGTTCGATCTTGATGGAAGTGCGCGAGCGTCTGCAAAAGGCGGGCGTGCCCGCGCGCGACGTGCAGGACGCCGCGCACCTGTTCGTGTTCGTGCAGGCCGCCGCGACCGTCAGGCAGGTTCTCGCGCCGCAGCATAAATCTTATGGCGAAGTGGCGGAAGTTTATACACGGCTGCCGCGAGTTGCAGCAATCGTGCCGCTCTGGGATAAATATTTGGACGGGAAGTTATCGCGCGCCGATGCGTTGCAGCAAATTGTTCAGGAAGTCGTGACGAAGACGAAAGAAAAACCGGCGGGCTTGTAGCAATAAGCTGGATAAAAGATGCGTAAACTTCTTTTAGCCATTTTGGTGATAATTGCTCTGATTAATTTAGCGGCAATCGTCGGAATAGCTGCGTTATGGCTGGCGGGTGGAACAAGCCTCGTCTTCCCCGGTCTGGGGATTGTCGTATCAAGCGCGCTTATCTTATTTTTTCTCATAATTGTTGAACTTGTAATTGTTATCATTGCCGCCTACATAACTCGTCACGGCAGGGCGTAGTGTTTCGGTCAAACGCGGAAAAGCGTCAGTATTGAACCGCACGCCTGCGGCATAATTTCTGCCTCCTTGCCGCTCGCTCGCGCGGCGTGTTAATTTTCGCGGGCGATGTGTTCGCCTTCATCTCCAGACAAGCCTTTTGTTATAAACTCACGAGAGACGGCGTCTCTTCCATCCCGACTAGCAGCGGCGCAGCGTATCACGCATGCCTGACGCCGAAGGATTCATTCTCGCGGGCGGCGCGTCGAGCCGCATGGGCACGGACAAGGCACGGCTCTCGCTCGGCGGGCGTACCTTCGTCGCGCGCATCGCGGAAGCTTTACGCGCGGTGGCGACCGAGATCAGCCTGGTCGGCGCAAGGCCGGACGGCGGCGCGCTCGATTTACCCGTCGTCTCAGACTTGCACCGCGACTGCTGCGCGCTCGGCGGTTTAGACGCCGCGCTCAGCGCGTGTCGCGCGCCGTGGGCGGCCATCGTCTCCTGCGATCTACCTTTCGTGACGGGCGAACTCTTCGCGCGGCTCGCCGACTTACGAACGCCGGAGGCCGATGCCGTCGCCCCGCTGCAAACGGACGGCCGCCCGCAACCGCTCTGCGCCATCTACTCGCCTGCGCGCTGCCTGCAACGCGTCGAGAGACTTTTGCGCACGGGCGAGCGACGACCGCGCGTGTTATTGCAGGAGGCGCGCACGCGCTGGGTCGAGCCTGCGGAACTGGCTGATCTGCGAGACGCCGGATTGTTCTTCCTGAACGTCAACACGCCGGAAGATTACGAGCGTGCGCGGGAGATGCTGAAAACTGTTGATAGTCAGTAGTCCGTAGTCCGTTGCCTGTGGTTATCAAGCGAGTGCCTAAAGATGAAAACGAGCAACATGCGACAGACAAAAACGACTGACAACGGCCTACGGACAACAGACAACTTGAGATTCTAATGTCGCGTCGCGGAAGACCGGGAAAGAGATTGTTGAAGGCGCTGCTGCCGGTGGCGTTGCTGTTGGTGCTGGGCGTCGGCGGCGGGCTGATCTTCATCGTCCGCACGATTGCCCATCCGATTCCGCACCCATACCTCGTCACGCCGGAGACTTTTCCCGCCTACAGCGCACGCGGCCTGCGCGTGACAGAAGAGACTTGGAGCAACGCAGACGCGACGCAGGCGCGCGGCTGGCTGCTGCGCGGCGCGGAGGGCGCGCCCGCCGTCGTGCTCATGCACCGCTACGGCGCGGATCGCTCGTGGCTCTTGAACCTCGGCGTCAAGATCAACGAAGCGACCAACTACACGATCCTCTGGCCTGACCTGCGCGGGCACGGCGCAAACCCGCCCGTCTCGCAAACATCTTTCGGCACCCGCGAAACCGATGACGTGACGGCCGCACTCGCTTTCCTGCGCAACCTCAAAACGTCGCAGAAGCGCCCGCTCGTCGGCGAACGCTTCGGCTTCTTCGGCGTCGAACTCGGCGCTTACGCCGCGCTCTCGGCCACCGCGCGCCAGCCGGACGGCGCGACGGTGCGTGCGCTCGTCCTCGATTCCGTCCCCGCCGCGCCCGACGAACTGCTGCGCACAGCCCTGCGCGACCGCATGGGCTTCGACAACGGCTTACTCAATTTGTTCATGCGCGGCGCGGCGCGCCTCTATTTTCTCGGCAAGTACGAAAACGATTCTTCATGCCAGCTCGCTTCGCAACTCCCCACACAGCGCGTGCTGCTCCTGAGCGGCGCGGACGCGGGCGAACTGCGCGCTTCCACCCAGTCGCTCGCCGCCTGCTTCCCCACGCCTTCCGCCGTCGCGCTGCAAATTGATCTCCCCGTCACGGGCTTCACAGCCTCCTCCGCCACCGGCGAACAGGGCGAGACTTACGACCGCCTCGTCATTGAATTCTTCTCACAGGCTTTCCGCGAAGATGCTCAACCCAAACGTTAGACGCCGAGCCTCCGTCCGGTTCGTCTTCAACGCAGGCGCACGGCGATGAGCACGAGCGTCCCGTTATCGCCGATCACTTCCGCCTGAAGCGGCGGGAAATACAACAACTGCCCGGCGTGTTCCTCAGGCACGAGGACGAGCAGCGCCTCGCCCCTCCGTCTCGCCACCTCCAACACTTCGCCCGGCCCCTCGAATTTCCACGGCTCGCCGTCCCTCGCGTCGTAAATCAAACGCCCCGCCGCATAAAATTCACCCGTGCGCTCGATGGTGTGAAGATTCAGGACGGGCGCATTGCCGTAGCCGCGCCTCTCCGCCGCGCGCAGCAATTCGCGCACCGACTCTCGCGCCGATGCTCTCTCCAAAGCGCAACTCACGATCATCACCAGCGTCAAAAACGACACGCCGACCACCATCAGCACGCCGCGCTCGCGTCTCTTCGTCGCACACAACACGTATGCGCCGACGGCCACGACCGGAGCGGCGACGAGCGCGATGCAGACGCGTGATAGTTCCGCCACTTTCAACTCGTACAACGCCCCTGCGACGGCCAGCACGAGCATCAGCGCGCCCGTCGCGCGCAACACGCGCGCGCTTCCCTCGCCGCGCAGGAACGCCGCGAGCCGCTCGCCTGCGAGCAGCGCCGCGCCCGGCAACGCGGGCAGGATATAACCCGGCAACTTCGAGCCGGACAGCGAAAAAAAGAGCAGCGGAAACAAGACCCACGCGAGTGCGAACAGGCGCAGTTTGCTCAAGGCATCGTCGCCGCCGCGCCAGTTCCAGCGCCGCGCGTGATAGATGCCCGCCGCGAAAAACGCGCTCCACGGCAGCATGAGCGCCGGGATGATCGCCAGATAAAACCAGAAGGGCTGCGGGTGGTGATACTTATTCGAGACGTAGCGCGCGAAATGGTGTTTGATGAAGAACTCGTCAACGAACGCCCAGCCGTGCCGCGCGATAACCGGCGCGTACCAGAGCGCGGCGACCGCGACCGTGATGAAAAATCCCCACAGCGCAGACTTCCACATGCCCGGCCACCGGCGCCGCAACAGGTAATAGATCGCGACGACGCCGACCGGGATGACGACGCCGATCAAACCTTTCGCCAAAAGCGCCGCGCCCATCCCCGCGTAAAATCCCGCGAGCAACAGGCGCTTTTTACGCGTCCCGGTTTCGAGTTCCGCCGCGAAGAAAAACGCGAGGGCGCACGCGACGGTCATCGTGATGAAGATGTCGAAGTTCACGCCGCGCGAAAAAACGATCAGCCCCGCGCTCGTCGCCGCCGCCGCGCCCGCAGCGAGTTGCAGCCAGCCGGTCGTCTCTGCGTCCCCCGCCTCTTCGACGCGCTTTGCCATCCAGCCGACGAGGAACACAGTCAGCCAACCCGCCAGAGCCACGCCGAGCCGCGCCGACCCTTCCGAGACGCCGAACAATTTGTAACCGACCATCGCCGCCCAATAGGCGAGCGCGGGCTTTTCAAACCAGGTGTGGCCGCCGAGCGTCGGCGTCACCGCGTCGCCGCGCTCGTACATTTCGCGCGCCACCTGCGCGTAGCGCGGCTCGTCCGCGCCGACGAACGGCGCACGCCCCAAGCCGTAGAAGTAAACGGCGGCGGTCAGAATTAACAGCAAAAGCCAGCCGCGCTTGGCAAGCATCGAAGGTTGCAAGTATAGTCACCCCAAAGCAGTCAGTAGTCAGTGGTCAGTTGCCCGTAGTTAAAAACAGACGGCGAGTATCAACGAAGCGGCAGTTTAGTTCAATCTAAGAGATGCATCCTTTTGCGATGAACGGGCACCAACTCTGTTGCTGACACTGTCTCAATAATTACCACAACGGACGACTGACAACGGACAACGGACAATGCCCCTCCTGCGCACAGCCGCCATCGGCACAGGCCACCTCGGACGACAGCACGCGCGCATCCACGCCGCGCTCGCCGCAGAGGGACGCACACAGTTCATCGCCGTCTGCGACTCGGACGAGACGACCGCGCGCCGCGTCGCTGCGGAACGCGAAACCGAGTGGACGACCGAGTGGCGAAGTCTCGTCGGTCGCGTCGATGCCGTGAGCCTCGCCGTGCCGACCGAATCACATGCCGAGATCGCCTGCCCCCTGCTCGAAGCGGGCATTCATGTGCTCGTGGAAAAGCCCGTCTCGCACACGCTTGCGGAAGCCGATCAGATGATGCGCGCGGCCACGCGCGGCGGCGCGGTGCTGATGGTCGGCCACGTCGAACGCTTCAACCCGGCCTTGACCGCGCTTTACCCGCACGTGCGCAGCCCGCTCTATTTCGAAATCCATCGCGTCGGCGAATTCACCGCGCGCTCGCTCGACATTGACGTGGTGCTCGATCTGATGATTCACGATCTGGACATCGTGCAGTGGCTCGTCGGGAGCAATGCGGAAGTGACGGACGTGCGCGCCGTCGGGATTCCGGTTCTGACCGAGCGCGTGGACGCGGCCAACGCGCGCATCGAATTTGCGACGGGCGCCGTAGCCAACATCACTGCCTCGCGCGTCGGCACGGAGAAGATTCGCAAGATGCGTTTCTTCCAACCGCACGACTACGTCGCGGTTGACTATGCCACGCGCCACGCTTCCATCAGCAGCCTCGCGCCGCCGCCCGACCCTTTGAGCGCGCGTCCCGGCGTGCACCAGCGCCGCATGGAGATTGCGGACGTTGAACCGCTGCGCGCCGAAATTGAAGCGTTTCTCGAAGCGGCTGCGACGGGCGAACCGCCGCCCATCACCGGCGCGGACGGGCGGCGCGCGCTCTCGCTCGCCCTGCGCGTCCTCGAACGCATCCACGAGCACACGGACAACGCCGGACTCCACGCGCTCGCCGCCGCGCGTTCAACTTTCAAAACGAATGAGCCGGAATAAAGCGGCGTTATCAGACGTTGACCTCCGACAACACCAGCGACGCATCAATCAACGCGCTCCTCGCCGCGCGCATCGCGGCGGGCGACTTCCCTTCCGCCGTCTATCTCGTCGCAGAACATGACCGCATACGTTTCCTGGACGCGCTCGGCGACGCCGTGCGCGAACCCGAACGTCACAAAGCAACCGTTGAGACGATCTACGATCTCGCGTCGCTGACGAAGCCGCTCGTCTCGGGTCTGCTCTGTGCGCGTCTCGTCGAACGCGGCGAGTTGGAATTGGAGCGAGCGGTCGCCGCCTACCTGCCGGAGTTCGCGCGCGCGCCGCAGACGGCGAAGATCAACGTGCGGCATCTGCTCACACATACGTCCGGCCTCCCCGCGTGGCGACCGCTCCGCATCGCAACAGGCGACCGGCGCGAGCGCGTGCCGGACGTAATCGCCGCGACGACGCTCGAATACCCGACAGGCACGCGCGTCGTCTATAGCGATCTGGGTTTCATCACGCTCGGCCTGTTGCTCGAACGAATTACGGGCGCGTCGTTAGACGATCTGGCGCAAACTGAAATCTTCCGACCGCTCGAACTCAGACGGACTTTCTTCAACCCCGAACGCGCCTTCCTGACCGAAATGGCCGCGTGCGAGTTGGGCGGCAATGCCTACGAGCGCGGGATGTGCGAAGCGGGGGGGCTGGCGGATAGCGCGGACGCTACGGCTGCTGTGTGGCGTGAACAGTTGATCTGGGGCGAGGTGCACGACGGCAACGCATATTTTCTGGGCGGCGCGGCGGGTCACGCGGGACTGTTTTCGACGGCGCGCGAGACGCTTCGCCTCGCCTGTCAGTTCATCGCGGGGCGCACGCGCCTGCTCGCGCCCGAAACCTGCGCGCTCTTTCGCACGAACATGACAGAGAATTTGAACGAAGCGCGTTCTTTCGCATGGCAGTTGGCCGCGACGAAGGATTCGACGGCGGGCGGCGCGCTCGCGCCCGACAGTTTCGGGCATCTCGGATTCACCGGCACGAGTTGTTGGATTGACGCGGCGCGCGAACGCGTCTTTATCCTGCTCACGAACCGGACGCACACGCGCACGCTCCCCTTCGTCAACATCAACGGAGTGCGCAGAGAGTTTCACACGCTCGCCGTCGCCGCGCTCGAATGCGGCGCGAGCGGCGACGAAGCAATATGACGAAGGGCAAGAAAGAAGTTATGCAAGGTGTGCGGGGGTCGTCAGCGAAAGGAAGCGTGGAGGCGTCGCCCGTGCGCGCGCCGCGCGTCTCGTTCGGCGAAGCGTTTCGTTTCTGGGTCAAGTTGGGATTCATTTCGTTCGGCGGCCCGGCGGGGCAGATCGCGATCATGCACCGCGAGTTGGTCGAGCGCAGGCGTTGGCTCTCGGAGGAGCGTTTCCTGCATGCGCTCAACTACTGCATGCTCCTGCCCGGCCCCGAAGCGCAGCAACTCGCCATCTACATCGGCTGGCTTATGCACCGCACGCGCGGCGGCATCGTCGCGGGCGTGTTCTTCGTCATCCCTTCGATCTTCATCCTGCTCGCGCTCTCTTACGTCTACGCGAAATACGGGCAACTCACGACGGTCGCGGGCGTGATGAGCGGCTTCAAGCCGGTCGTCGTGGCAATCGTCGTCGAGGCTTTGTTGAAGATCGGCGCGCGCGCGCTCAAGCGGCGCGTTCATTACATCATCGCCGCCGCCGCTTTCTGCGCGATCTTTTTCCTGCACATACCTTTCCCCCTCATCGTGCTGGCGGCGGCTCTCTGCGGACTCGCGGGCGCGCGCCTCTGGCCGAAAGTCTTTGCACAGACGGAGACGAAAGCAGCGAAGCCCGTTTCACCTTCGACCGGCGCAGCCGCGCGTGACGAAACGAAGCGGGACGAGGTTGTAACGAACACACAACCCTTGATGCCTTTCGTGATCGAAGACGACGCGCCGCAGCCCGCGCACACGCTGCCGTCGAATCGGCGGACGCTCAAAATCCTGCTGGCGGGCGTCGTGCTCTGGGCTTTGCCGCTCGCGGCGCTCGTCGGTTGGGGCGGCTGGGGAAGTTTGCACGTCGAAGAATATCGCTTCTTCACGCAGGCCGCGCTCGTCACTTTCGGCGGCGCTTACGCCGTCCTCGCCTACGTCACACAGGCGGCGGTCGGCTCTTACAACTGGCTGACACACGCGCAGGCCGTTGACGGTCTTGCTCTGGCCGAGACGACGCCCGGCCCGCTCATCATGGTGCTGCAATTCGTCGGCTTCATGGCCGGTTGGAATCACCCGCCCGACGGCATGAGCCAGACGACGAGCGCCGTCGCGGGCGCGCTCGTCACGACCTACGCCACGTTCCTGCCCTGCTTCCTCTTCATCTTTCTCGGCGCGCCCTACATAGAGATACTGCGCGGCAACCGCAATCTGACGGGCGCGCTCTCCGGCATCACGGCGGCGGTCGTGGGCGTCATACTCAACCTCGCGCTCGTCTTCGGCGCGGCGGTCATCTGGCCGCAGGGATTCGCGGGCGGCGTGAACGCGTTCGCCGCCGTCCTGAGCGTCGTCGCTTTCTTCGCGTTGTATCGCCTGAAACTCGATGTCCTGTGGGTTGTGCTCGCGGGCGGCGCGCTCGGACTCCTGCACGGGTGGTTCTTTAGTTAATGACTCCTTCGCGCAAGAGTTGTAGTATGAAGGCGCGGCTGTTCGGAATTTGTAATGGCCTACAGAGAATTACCATTGATGTTGACCCTGCCTTTCAATTTTAACAGGCTCATCGCGTTAACCATCGCCTGCGCGCTCGTCGCACAGTCGCTCGTCTTTGCGCAGGGCGACACGACGCAACAGACGCGCCCGCGCCGCGTGCAGCAAGAGGCGCTGCCCGCCGCTCCCGTCGTCCAGCCCGCCCGCTCAGATTTCGCCGTCAAACGTCTCGACGCCGAGCCGCATATACGCATCGGGCTCTCGACCAGCGCGCGCTCCGTCACCATCTCGACCTCCGCGCAAGCCCTGAACGTCTGGCACACGCAGCCGGGCGAAACCTCTACAGCGCCCGCCGCGCTCGCCGTCTCGCGCGTGCGCATCGAGCCGCGCATGTTGATGCCGCTGCCCGCACCGCGCGAAGACGCGGGCGCTCTGTTCCGCGTCGAGATTGCGGCGGTCGTGAGTGAAGCGCAGGCCGGGTCAATCGCGCGCGAGGTGAGAGAGTTGACGGGCGAAGCGCCGGAAATCGTCCGCGACGCGGGCGCCGGTGCGACGGCGACGACGTGGCGCGTGCGCGTCGGCCTGCCCACCGCGCGCGCAGAGGCAGAAGAACTCCGTACCAAACTCGAAGAGGCGGGCATCGCCACCGTCTCAATCGTCAGCCCGCAAACGCACCCGAGCATGACGCCCCAGCAGGCTGACGCCGCCCGCGCGCGACAAAGTTCGACCGATACTGCATCCGCGAGGCGCGCGGCGAACACTTCTCCGCCGCAGAAAACCGGCAGCGGCATCCGGCTCGCTTCGCGCGTGTCGCTGCCGACGCGCGGCCTTGTCGTCTACGCGGGCGGCACGTCGCCGCTCTTAGACTCGCGCGCGCCCGTCACGTTCGCGCCTGCGGAAGCGAACGCGCCGCTGCGCTTCAACGAGAAACCTTATCGCGGGCGGCTCGAAGTCTTCA
>DASQDV010000334.1:0-3360 GCA_035633995.1 Pyrinomonadaceae bacterium
TGGCGCATGCGCGGCGTCGTCGTGACCAGCACGTCGGCCTGCGGCTTCGGAAAGTGTTCGCCCTGAAAGTAGATGCTCTTTTGCGTCATCGTGATGAGGCCGTCATGCCAGATGATCCCGGCATCGAATTCTCTGACCTCCGTAAACTCAAAATGAGAACTCCCGACGGCGCGCGACGGCTGAGGCGCGGCGAGCGCGAGGGCGGGCTGTGTATTGTCCGGCGGGGGCAGCCGCTTGCCCTCTTCGAAAACTGCCCTGTACCAATCGAGATAAGCGGGCGGGATGACGGAGAAAGGGAGACAGGAAGCCGGGACGGAAACTTCCGGCCTGAGCACAGACACGTTGGCGCGCATCCGCGCGTCGAGTTTCTTTTCTTTGTCGGGTAGTCCCTGAAGCGGAGGGTAGTTGCCCTTGTAAGGATGGATGCCGACGAACATCTGAAAGGAGACGACGGCGAAAGAGAACCAGTCTGACCCGGTGGTCAGTCTTTGCGCGTGCCTGTCTCGCACGCTCTCCATCAAGGCCGTCGCAGGGAACGAAGGCGTCTGGTAGCTGTCAACGTCTATAAAGAAAATCTCTGCGAAATCCTCGGCGACTAAAAAGTTCATCTCGTTCAAGTCAACGATCAAAATGGCTTTGGCATGGACATGACCGACGCCCGCTTGCAGTTTGCGCACGAGGCCGAGCGACAACTCCGGCGTCAGGTTATTGCGCTGGCGGAAGGCTTTCGGGAAAAGCTGGCAGAGCGCGTAAGACCTGCCGACGGAGCGCATGGAATAGCCGACCGGCCTGTTCTTCGTGTCGAGCACTACATCCAGAGGGCGAATGATGTTGGGCAGCGTAAGTGCGGAGAGTTCGAGAATCTTCGCGGGCGGGATGGCGCGCGCCGGGTCGGTATAAATTTTATAAGCGTTCGCACCTTTCAGGTAGATCGAACCCTCGCCGCCCTGCGCTTTGAAGTCGGATTTGCCGAGCCGAACCTCGCCCCGCCCCTGTACGAAATACTTGTCCATCGTGGCATCTCCCTGCAGAAAGGCGCTCAGACCCGGAAAGACAGCTTTGAGAGACATACTCAACCTCCGAGATGCAGCGCGCCGAACGCCAGATCGTCCAGGTGTTGCCACCCTCTATTCCGGCAGTCTTTCAGGAACATCTTCAGGCGTCGCCCGACGAACGCGCCGCGTGTGCTTTTGAAGGAGATGAGGCTCCGAAGCGGCTCATCCAGAGCGATAGCCTCGCCTCTATTGCCGCCGCTCCCGTTTAGCCCGGCGTTAAAGAAGGAATGAATGCCGTCGGAAAAGAGCGCGACGTATCTGTAGTTCGCTGCCCTGACGGTAAAGACCTCGGTGAGCGAGTCGCCGCCCGACGTGCCCGACGGTTGCAAGCGCTCTTCGATTGAAGCGGAGCGGAAGCGTGCCACCTCTTTGCCTGAATGCCCCGCCTGTTTCAGCGCCAGCAGACGTGCGGGCTGGTGCGTGTAGGCCGGATAGAGCGGATAACCGGAAGCGTAGGAGATGCTATAGACTTCGACCGCGCCCGCCCAAGTCTGCAAGCAGATCACTCCGTCTCCGGAACAGCCGACGACCAACTCGTCGCCGACGAGATGCGCACTGAGCAGGGTCGCGTCCACAGCTTGCGGGGGCAGGCCGAGCAGTTTCGCCCACGTCAGTGCGAGACGCGCCGCCTCTCTGTGTATCTCTGCCGGGTCGAGGGTCGTCGCGCTGCCGCCGCTGCCGCGTCCCAGCAGCGTCTGCTCGGCGGCTTTAACCAGAAGCCGCGCGCCGATGTCCGTGTCGGGCGAAGACGAGCAGCCGTCGGACAGGATGACGTAAGGGCGTCCTTCCTGTTGCGGCGTGGCACCCCCCTGTGGAAGCGCTGTCGGCAGGACTGCTCCGGCGAGCGAATAATCCTGACAGACCGCGTGCGCTGCTCCGATTTGAAAAGCACTGTCAGCATTCATACGAAAGAAGCCTCCGGCGGATGAGAGCCGGACGAAAGAGCATCAACCCGAAGCAGGTTGGCACGAGTTAATGCTCTTTCGCCGCAGCCTGTTGTTTAGAAGACAAGCGACTGTGACGCCCCGCCCGTGCCGAGCGCCTGCGATTGTGCGCTGATGCTCCGGGAGACGAATTCCGCCAGCCGCGCGAGCGTCTTGGCGTCGGCCTGGTCGAGTTCGACGTACTGGGTGAAGTTCGCCTCGACCTGAACCTGCCGGAGGAACTTGCCGGCCTGCGGGTCTTGCACGTTGACGCCGATGAGGACGGAGACGAGCGACTCCAAAGCCTCGCTGGTAATGGCTCGCGCCATAGCTTCTTTAACTTTTTTGGCGGGCAGCCTTGAAGCGTTGTCCATCCCGTCGGTGATGACGAACAGAATGGCGTTGGCTGAGAAATCCCCTGACAAGAGCTGATGCCCGTAGTTGATGGTCGAGGAGACGGCGTTCTCCGCTGCGTCGTACAGGGCGGTCGAGCCGCCCGCGCGCAGGACGCCGCCGTAATCGGCGAGATGGCAGCTCTCCAGAAGTTTGAAGCCGTGGAGTTCGGAGAGGGTGTCGTCGAAAGCCACGAGGCGGAGCAGCAGGTTGTCGGCTCGCGGGCTTGACTTGCACGCCTGCACAATTCGTGTAATGGCCGCTTCCATGTCGAAGATGAAGGCGGCGGTGCTCCCGCTCACGTCGCAGGCGATGGTGACGACCGTGTATTCGGTCGCGCCCAACTCGTCCAGACGCGTGGCCGAGTAGCCGTAATGACTGTTGGGCAGTGTAATTTGATCGAGGGTGGTGTCGTTGAGTATAGGCATCGTCTCGGCTCCTTATCTTTAGACCAGAAATTCCGTCGTGGTTGAGAGTTGCATGCCGCGCCCGGTCATTTCGCGCATGAAGTCGCGCGCGTGGGATTCAAAGCCGGGGATGTCGCTCGAAGCGTCCGTGAGCAGCACGAGCTTTGACACGAACGAGTCGTCGCCGAAGTTGTTGGCGATGTCGCGCACGGTGTTGGCGAGACAGTGCGTGCGCGCCTCGCCCGCGATGGCGATCACGTCTGCGTTCTCCAGCGTCTGGATGAGGCGCGTGTTAATTTGCGTCGAGGCGTCCGAAGAGTCAGGCACGTCGGCCTGCACAGCCGAATAGTGTTCGGTCAGGATGTTGCTGCCCTTGGTGACGTAGTCCACGAAGGCGAAGCGCGTCTCCCATTCCGTGAGCGCGGCGAAGAGACCGTGGAAGACTGCGTGGCCGGGGCTGCCGATGAGGCAGTGCGGCGGCCAGACGGTCAACTCGTAGCGTCCGTTCTGCTCAAGCCTGCGGACGTATTCGAGGGCGCGCTTGTACATGCCGGGCACGGTCGGAGTCCAGATGCCGCCCTC
>DASQDV010000335.1:0-6217 GCA_035633995.1 Pyrinomonadaceae bacterium
TCCGGCGATGCCCAGTTTCAAGCGCGGCGCTTCCACCATCTCGCAGCAGTTGGCTAAAAATCTCTATCTCACCACGGAGCGTTCGTTCGTGCGCAAGGCGCGCGAGGCCGCCATCACGTATTTCATGGAGAAGAATTTGTCGAAGCGTCGCATCCTCGAAATTTACCTGAACGTGATCGAATGGGGCGACGGCATCTACGGCGCGGAGGCCGCCGCACGAAACTACTTCCGCAAATCAGCCGCAGACCTGACGGCGGACGAAGCGGCATTTCTCTCGGCCATCATTCCCAACCCGCGCACCGAATTTAACCCGCAACTGAAGCCCAAGCGCGTTGCGCGGCGCAAGCGCATCATCGCGCGCGGCATGCCTTACGTCAGACTGCCCTGACGCGGAAATGAAAAATGTAAAGGCGAAGGGCGAAAGTGATGACGGCATGACCGCCTCACTTTCGCCCTTCGCCTTTCTACTTTCTATCAGGTTTAAACCGCGAACTCGCGCGCGAGGTCGAGTTCGACTTTGCGTAGCTCGAACCTGCCGCGACCGATGTTGCCGTCTTGCGTGAGCGCGAGCAGGATGAAGTATTCGCTGTTGAAGAGGCGCATCAGGACGTTCATGTCGTCGAAGCCGACGACGACTTCGCGCACCTGACCGAGGCCGATGTCACCGCCCGCGCGCTGTGCGTTGCGCAGGAGCGAAGTGAATTCGGCGGCGGCCACGTCCAGATTGGCGTCGCGGCCTTCGGGCATCAAGACCTTCTCGACGGCGATGCCGTCCGTGCCCATGATGAGCGCGCCGACCGCGCCCTCCGTGCGTTCTACCACGCGTGTAAGTGTCTCTTTGAACATGAGGCTTCTCTCTCCTTCCGGTCTAGGGGCGTTCGCCGCGCGTGGCGGCGGGGCGCGCCGCCGGGGCGGTGTCTGACTGCGTCTGCGAGGTCGGCTGCGTTGTTTGCTGCTGTCCTTCACCCGTCGGCGCGGGCGTGTTGCTCTGCGGGTTGCCGAGCGGGACGGGCTGCGGGATGGTGGTGGTGCGGTTGCGGTCGGTCACGGTTCCGGCCATCGGACGCCCGTTGTAGTCGGGGCGATAGATGCGCGGCGTGATGAAGAACAACAGTTCGTTGGTGTTGCGCGTGGTGGCCTTGCGCTTGAAGAGGTTGCCGAGCACGGGGATGCCGGAGATGCCGGGCGTGCGCGTCTGCGTCTCGCCTTCGGAATCCAGGAGCACGCCGCCGACGACGGTGGTGCCGCCGTCCGGCACGAGCACTTCGGTCTGCATGCGCTGCGTGTCGATGCCGGGCGTGCCGAGCGAGTTGGTCAGAGAGCGGTTGACGCTGTTGTTCTCCGCCGTGACGCGCAAGACGACCGTGCCCGCATCCGTGATCTGCGGCGTGATCGAGAGACGCAAGGGGACGGAGATGAACGTGGTTGTGAAGACGGTCGCGCCGCCGAGTTCGCTGCCGCCGCCGCCCGCGCCCGCCGCTTGCGGGGTGACGACCGGAATCTGCGCGCCACTTTCGATCTGCGCGGGGCGATTGTTGAGCGCCGTGACGCGCGGGTTGGCGACGATCTTCGCCTGACCTTTGCTCTCGGCGGCGGTGATGAGCGCGCCGATTTGAGCCGTGCCGAAGATGCCTGTGGTCAAACCGATGACGGTGGTGGGCGCGGTCGCGCCGAGTCCGCCGGTCGCCGGAGGCGTGTTGCTGAGTCCGCCGGGCAGTCCGCCCTCACGCAACCCGGCGTTGGCGGGAGCCGTCTCGAACGTGGCGGCACGACCGCCCGGCCCGAAGATGGCGGCCTGCAACTGTACGCCGAGGTCGCGGCTGAAACTGCGGCTGGCGACCACGATGCGCGTCTCGATCTCGACTTGCGGTTCGGGCTGGTCTAACAATTCGACGAGCATGCGTATGGAGGCGATGTTCTCGCGCACGTCCGTGATGATGAGCGTGTTGCTGCGCCCGTCAACCTCGACGCTGCCGCGCTTCGAGAGGCGGCGCGAGATGATCGGGAGGATGCCCTTGTCGCCGCTCTTGCCGGTCGCGTCGCCGCCCGCGCCGCCGGAGAAACTGTCGTTGCTCGCGCCGCCGGAGAAGCCGCCGGTCGAGCCTGCGGCCTGCGCCAGCGTGCCGACCGCGCGCGCGTAATTAAGGCGTATGAATTCGGTGACGAGCGGCGCGGCGTTCAGGCGTCCTTCGTCTATGGAGGCTTGCGCTTCGGCCTCTTCGGCCAGCACCTTGAGCGTCGCCACGCGCAGGATGTTGCCGCTGACTTCGATGCCTAGACGGTTGGCACGCAGGATCGAATTGAGCGCGATGTTCCAGGGCACTTCCGTGACGTTGACCGTGACGGGCACCGCGCCGACGGAAGAGTCGATGATGAAGTTCACGCCGTACTGCTCTGTGATGTAGTTGAGGATAGCGCGAATGTCCGCATTGACGACGTTCAGGTTGATCGGCTCGCCGACGAAACCGTACTGGCCGTATTGCTGCCCCTGCGAAGACTGCTGCGCGCCGTCCTGCGGCGACGGCGAGGCGCTCATCACGGGCGTGGGCGACGGCCTGCTCGCGGGAGTCTGTTGATCGGAGGCGGCGACGGCGTGCGCCTGTCGCGTGCCCGCCTGTTGCTGCGCGGTTGTGGTTTCCGAAGGGCGCAGTTCGAGCACGAGTTCGTTGGCGTCGAGGAAGGAGCGGTCGCTTGCGTTGGCGCGCAGGGCAACGCGCAGGCGCGCGAACGGCACGCCGTCCTTGCCGGTCGCGCATTGCACGGTGAGACCGGCGACGAGCGGCGAGGCGGGCGAATACGAATGCGCGAGGCGCGAGGCGTCAACGCCGGGCAGTTCGACCATGAGCGTGCGTTCGTCTATGCGGCGCACGCCATAGGCTATCGGTGCGTTTGCGGCGAACTTGATGCGCGTCGCTTCGCCTTCGACCGACGTGCGAACGCCGGTCAGCAGGCGCACTGTGGTTGCCGCCTGCGAGAGAGTTGAGAACGAACATAAAAGAAAGAGGACGAGCGCGCCCCTTTTTATGACCGCTGAAAGCGGTTGATGCAGGTTAACCATTTTCTTTTCCTTTGTCAGGAGTGACCGGAAGCCTGTCGCCACGCGCTAACGCTCGTGCGAGTCTCGCTAAAGACTCTTCAAGCGCGCGCCGCACAATGCGAAAGCCACCGGCGGGTTTGTATTACCAAATAGCAGGAGCACAGGCCGGGAGGACAGCGAAGAAAATCCTACAGGGGGTGTGCGTCGTGAGAAGGTTCGTTCGCGCGTGCGAGGCGGCTCAGGCTTCCGCCGTCGTGCGGAACGAACTTGAAGGAAAGTGTTACTGTTTATCCGGAGCGGCGGCGCTCTCTTCTTTCGACTTGGGCGAGGCGGCGGGGGGCGCGGTCGTCGTCGTGCCGGTGGCGGCAGGAGGAGCCGGAACGGGGGCGGTCAAAGTCTCCTTGACGGAATTGTCAACGCCGAGCGCTTTCATCTCGACTTTCATCTCGCGCCGACCGTCCGACCAGCGCGTCTCTTTACGAAACACGAGGCGGTCTTCCTCGATGGCGACCAGCATCCCGTCGTAGAAGGTCTCGCCGGGATAGATGACGTAAGAGAGGTTGATCGGTTTGGCGTCAACCATCGCGGCGTATCCGCGCGGGGTGCGGAAGATGCCGGTCACTTGCGCTTCGCTGAGGAGCAGCGCGGTGGTCGGCTTCGGGGCGGGCTGCTGGGCGCTCATCGCGATGGCCTTCTGCGCTTTGTAGGCGGCGATGCGCTGTTCGATGGAAGGCGCGGGCACCTGCTGCGGCACGGGCTTGACCCGCTTGACCGGCGGCTTGTACTTCGTGAACGGATCGCGACCCGCGCCACGATAGCTGGTGCTCGCCTCTTGAGCCAGCACGACGCCGGTGGCGGAAAACGTCAACAGCGCGCTTGCCGCCAACGCGGCCTGCATTGTCTGCTTGATCAACTTGGTGTAGTTCATCTCTTTTTATTCCTGAATAAGTCTCTGGCCGCGATCACGCGCGGCGGCGGCGGCGATGCGATTTGAAGACTACTTCGCGGCGGGCTGCGCCGGTGCGGTGGCGGCGGCGGGCGCTGCTCCCGGCACGGTGGGCGCTTGAGCCGGGTTGCCAATCTTCGGCGTCGTGTTCTGCAACTTTTCGCTCGAAGCATAGTAGGCCGTCAGCAGGAACTGCGCGTCGACGGTTCTGCCCGTGTTCTGCTCTTTCATGCGCGAGACTTTGAAGTCGCTGATCGAGACGATGCGCTGGTAGGCGGCGATCTGCGCGAAGAACGCGCCGAGGTTGTTGTATGAACTGGAGACTTCGATCTCGACGGGCTTGCCCGCGTAGAAGTCCTGCTGGACATCATCCTTCGGCGTGAAGCGCGTGACGGAGAGCCGGCCGCGCGCGCGATCCTGCAACCCCTGCAAGACGGTCGTGAGTTCGCGCTGTTCGGGCAGGAGCGCCTTCAAGTCCTCGTAGTCGGCCTGCGCGCGCGCATAGGTGGCCTTGAAGTCGTTGAGTCGCTGCGAGGCGATCTGCGCACGTGCGTTTTCCTGTTGCAGTTTGTCAACCTGCGCTTGCAGCGTCTTCGTCTCTTCGCGCGTGCCGCTGGTGACGAAATACCAGAAGCCGCCGTAGATGGCGAGGGCGAGAAAGCCAAAGATCGCGAACTGGAAGTACCAGGGTTTTTGTTGTAGAGAGTCTAATTTCAACATGAGATGTCAGTTCCCTTCGGGCGCGAGGCCGGGCGGCTGGCCGCAGTCGTACTTAATTTTTCGCGACTTGAGTGGACGCCGTAGTAGCCGACGTGCCGGTCGGTTTGGCGTTACCGGCGGGCGCAGAGGTTTGGCTGCCGCCGCCGCTGGCGGGCGCGTACTTGCACTTCAGTGTGAAGGTCACGGTGTCCAACTTGACGACGGGTTTCGTCGCCTCGTCGGTCGAGGTCGGCGGGGGAGTCGTCGAAGCGCCGTTGACTTTATCCATCAACTCGCGCTTCGTTTCGATGCTGACGTTGGTGAACAGACCCGACGAGAATTCCATGCTGCGGCCGAACTGCGTGACGGCCAATTCGTTCGGCGAGTCGCCTTTCAGGATCAACTCCCCGCCCTTCTGCTCGATGCTTTCGAGGCGGAAGTCGGGAATCTTCGGCAACCGTTCGTTAATGGCCGAGAGCACGGCGACCGGCCCCTGCTGCGAAGCGCGCAGTTTCTTGATCGCGTCGATGCGCGTCTGAATCTCCTGCGTCTTCTTTTCCAGTTCGGACTGTTCCTTCTTGATGGCTTCCATGCGCGCGGCCTGTTCTTCCTGCTGCTTCAGTTCCGCAGTGACTTCCGCGTGCGCCGAGTTCGCGCTCATCCAGTCGAAGACGATACCCATGCCAAGCAGCGCGACGACGACGAGCAGCACCAGCCGCCCCTGCGTGCGCGGGTTGGCAACGCGCGTCTCGATGGCAGCAACGCTGGTCTTGTCTGTGACGGAGTCCAGTAAGTTGACCTTAATCATTTAAGCCTCCACTCCTCTCAAAGCAAGCCCGACGGCCACGGCCAACTCAGGCACAACTTCCCGCATGTATTCGGGATCGAAACGGCGCGCATCAACCTTGATCTGGCGAAACGGGTTGAACGCTTCTACGGGGATGCCGAAACGGTTCGCCAGAAACTCCGTCAAGCCCGGCAGCTTCGAGCCGCCGCCCGAGACGAGAATCTTCTGCACCGTGCCTTCGCCGTCGTCGGACGTGGCGCGGTAGAAGTCGAACGTCTTTTGAATTTCGAGCGCGAGAATGTCGGAGACGGTCTCCAACACGTCAGACAAGTTGCGCGGCTCGGCTTCGCCCGGCATCATCGCGCCGCGCTTGACCGATTCGGCCTGCTCGAACGTCAGACCCAGCTCTTTTTGCAGGAGCGCCGTGTACTGGTTGCCGCCGACCGAAACGTCGCGCGTGAAGACGCTGCGGACGCCGTGCAGGATGTTGATGTTCATCGTGGACGCGCCGATGTTCAGGAGGGCGACCGACTGATCGGGCGACGGCTGATAGTTCACCTCGTAGCAGTTCTGCAAGGCGAAGGCGTCCACGTCGATGATGGCGGGAAGTTTGCCCGCAAGCTGGATGGCCTGCTTGATGTTCGCCACGAAGTCGCGCTTGCAGGCGGCCATCAAAACGTGCAGCGAGTCGGCGCCTGAGCCGACGACCTGATAGTCCAAACTCACGTCGGCGATGTCGAAGGGGATG
>DASQDV010000336.1:0-6064 GCA_035633995.1 Pyrinomonadaceae bacterium
GAGAGCTTTACGTCCGTCGAAGTGCAGGCGGCCGACCTGTGCCCGCGCTTCACGGCGCGCGTGGTGCGCGGCGTGCGGATCGCGCCGTCGCCCGCGTGGCTCGTCGAACGTTTGCAGGCCGTCGGGCAGCGTTCGGTCAACAACGTCGCGGACATCACCAACTACGTGATGCTCGAAATGGGGCAACCGCTCCACGCCTTCGATCTGGAAAAGTTGAAGGAGCGCCGCCTCGTCGTCAGGCTCGCGCGCGCGGGCGAACGCCTGTTGACGCTCGACAGGGTGATGCGCACGCTCGACGCCGAGACGCTGGTGATCGCAGACGCCGTGCGCGCGGTCGCCATCGCGGGCGTGATGGGCGGCGCGGAGACGGAAATCTCGGACGGGACGCGCGACGTTTTGATCGAGGCGGCGCACTTCGCGCCCGCGTCCGTCAGGCGCACCACGCGCGCTCTGAATTTGCAGACGGAAGCGTCGGATCGCTTCGAGCGCGGCGTTGATTACGAGGGGCAGTTGCGCGCGCAGGCGCGTGCCGCCGCGCTCATCACGGAACTGGCGGGCGGCACGGCCACCACCGACGCAATAGACATCTACCCGCAACCACCCGCGCCGCGCACCGTCCCCCTGCGCTTCTCGCGCGTCGGCGAATTGATGGGCTTCGAGGTGCCGCCGCAGGATTCGATACGCATTCTCGGCGCGCTCGGCATCCGAAGGGCGGCAGGCGATGGTCACGGCGCGAGCGTTTCGGCTGAAGCTGCGGGCGGCGGAAGCGCCGTCGAGCAGCGCGCAACGGAAGCGAGCGGCGAGCGGGCGGAGTTCGCCAGCCCGAGTTGGCGCACGGATATCAAGGGCGAGGAGGATTTGGTAGAGGAAGTCGGGCGGCATTTCGGCTACGACAAAGTTTCCGACGCGCTGCCCGCCTCGAACGTCGCGGGCGAATATCGCGCGCACGAAAAGCGCAGGCGCGAGGCGCGCAGCGCTTTGAGCGCGTGCGGCTTCGACGAGGCTCTGACCTTCAGCTTCATCTCTACGACGCACGACGAGCAATTCGACCTGCTGCCCGGACTCATGCAGCGCGCGGACGAAGCAGAACAAGCGGAACAACTCGTCACTCTCACCAACCCGATCATCGAAGGCGCGTCGCGCATGAGGCCGACGCTTCTCGCCGGTCTGCTCGACTCGCTGCGCAACAACATCACTCCCGGCACGCGCGACGTGCGCCTCTTCGAGATGGGGCGCGTCTTCGCGTCCGCGCCGGAGGCGGGCGGGCAGCCGCACGAGCGCGAAGCCTGCGCGCTCGTCGCAACGGGCGCGGCGATTGAAGAAGGCCACGCGGGCGCTTCGCGCGAACTCGATTTCTACGATCTGAAAGGCACGCTCGAAACGGCCTGCGACGCCATGCGCGTCGCCTCTCCGGAGTTTGCCGCGACGAGCGCGAAGCACCTGCGCGAAGGACAGGCGGCGCAACTCTTGCTCGAAGGGCGCGCGGTCGGCAAGTTCGGCAGGCTCGCAGACCATCTGGCCGCCGCTTATAAATTCAAGCAACCCGTCTACGTCGCGGAAGTTGATTTCGCAGCGCTGCTCGCCTCCGCCGAGTCGGGCGTGCGCTATGTGCCGCTTGCGCGTTTTCCCTCGGTCGTGCGCGACGCGTCGCTCATCGTAGACCGGCGCGTAACTTTCGGGGAGATGCAGCGCGCCGCGCTTGAATTGAACCTCGAACATGTGCGCCGCATCATGCTCGTCTACGTCTACGAAGGCGAGCGCGTGCCCGAAGGACAGCGCTCCGTGACCTTCCGGCTCGAATACCGTGCCGACGACCGCACGCTGCGCGACGAAGAAGTCAACGAACTGCACAACCGCATCGTCGGCACTCTGGAAGAGAAATTCGGCGCACATTTGAAGCGAGAACAGTAGATGTTAGATGTCAGATGCCGGATGTTAGTAGAGTCAGAACTAACATCCGGCATGCGACATCTAACATCTGCTTTTTCCCTCTTGCGCTCGGAGTCGCGAAGTCGCATAATCGGTCGGCAATTTTAAATTGCTGTTTTGTGGTGAAGGAGAGGCGATGGTCGGATTAACCGGACTGGAGAAATTTTCACATCTCGAAGATAAGATTTACCGCACCATCGAACTGACGAAGACGCTGCGTCAGGAGAAGGAAGCGCTGGAACGCGATGTCGCCGCGTCGCGCCGCGAGCTGGGCAATTTGCTCGACGAGAAAGATCGGCTCGAAACGCAGGTCGAACGCCTCCTCTCAGAGCGCGACATGATCCGCATGAAGGTCGAAGCGATGCTCGACGCCATCGCCGTGCTCGACCCTGAGATGGCCGAAGCCGTCAGAAAATGAGCGGCGAAAGACCAGGTAAGTTATGAGCGCCATCAAAAGCCCCGGCGAGTCGCCCGGCACGCCCACCATCCGCGTGGAAATCTATAACCAGATTTACAACATCCGCTCGGACGGCGACAGCGAATACGTTACCCAACTCGCCGAGTTCGTTGATCGCCGGATGCGCGAAATCTCTTCGGGCACGCTCACGGTAGATTCGCTGAAAGTGGCGATCCTCGCCGCGCTCCACATCGCCGACGAACTCCACCGCCTCAAACGTCTCCACGAACAGGCCGACTCGCAACTCGCCGCGCGCAGCGGCGAATGCGCCGACCTCCTCGACCGCCTGCTCAAGGCGCGCACAGTCGCCGAACAGCAAACCACCACGCAAAGCAACATTTCTTTTACATAAATTTGGAAAAAAAAGGGGCGCCCGATTGTCAAGTTTCGGAAGCCTTTTTTTCGCGCTTGCTCTTTAACCTCCCGTCGCAGATTTATGTTAGTATCCCGCTCGGCTGAGGGAATTAATTCTGCGTGGTTCGTCACCGATTTCCCATGTTGAGCCAATGCCGTTGATAAGGGAGACCGACGCCGCTCTGATAGCCAGTGCATTCCTTCATTGTTAAGGAACTGCCAAAGGCCGCGGCTCATAAAAGGTCACCCACCTGTTGAGTGCAGGTTCAATTACGGCTTCGGAGCGGCCTTGCGGATGTCCCTCTGCCATCTTTTTCGAGTGACAAGCGACGGGTGACAAGTGACAAGTTAAAGCGGCTTGCTTTTCTGACTGGTCACTTGCCGCCCGTCACTTGTCACTCTCTTTATTTGGGGCACGCTGATGAGAGTCTTGATGATCGGGGATGTGGTGGCGAAGCCGGGTCGCACGGCGATCCTGGAGCGCATACAGGACTTGCGCGAGCAGCACCGCATTGACCTCGCCGTGATGAACGCCGAGAACGTCGCGGGCGGCTTCTCCATCACGCCTTCGCTCGCCGATCAACTCTTCGCCTCCGGCATAGACGTGATGACCTCCGGCAACCACATCTTCGACAAGCGCGACGTGGTGATTCCTTACATCGAACGCAACACGCGGCTGCTGCGTCCCGCCAATTACCCGCCGGGCACGCCCGGCAAGGGAATCTGGATCGGGGAGGTCGGCGGCGTGCGCGTCGCCGTCCTGAACTTCATCGGGCGCGTCTTCATGGGCGCGGCGGACGATCCGTTTCGCGTCGCGGGCGAATTGGTCGCTTCGATTCCGGCGGACGTGCGCGTGCGCGTCGTGGACATGCACGCGGAGGCGACTTCGGAAAAGAGCGCGATGGCGTGGTTTCTCGACGGGCGCGTCTCGGCGGTGGTCGGCACGCACACGCACGTGCAGACGGCTGACGAGCGCATCCTGCCGGAGGGCACGGCCTACCTCTCGGACATCGGCATGACCGGCAGCTACGCGGGCGTCATCGGCATGAACAAGGACGACGTGATCGCGCGCTTCACCTCCGTCACACACCGGCGCGCCGAGCACTCTGCGGGCGACGTGCGCATCTGCGCCGCCGTCATAGACGTTGACGATGAGACGGGGCGCGCGCGCGAAATTTCGCGGCTCTCGCTGCCGCATGAATCCTGAGGCGGCCTCGTCCGGTCGTCGCGACAAGCCATTTGCTTCCTGCTCCGGTTATAATCGCCGGCAAAGTTTCCGATACGAATCGAATTAGTCACGGAGGATTTATATGAAGACCCGCACACTGTTACCGCTATTGTTGTTGCTCTGTTGCGCTTGCTCCTCGCAGGCGCAGAACCCGGCCGCGCCCACCGCCGCGCAGACGAACGCTCCGCAGGCGCAGAAAGAGGCTCCCGCCGCGCGCGCCGACGCCGGGGCAACCATCAAGGGCAGGAAAATTTCCATCAACTACGGACGCCCAACCTTGAAGGGGCGCGACCTGCTGGCGCAAGCGCCGGTCGGAACCGTCTGGCGCGTCGGCGCAAATCAGGCGACCGAGATCACGACCGAAGGCGATCTCATGATCGGAGACAAGGAGTTGAAGGCAGGTAAATATTCGCTCTGGGTGCGCCGCACGGGCGAGGACGCATGGACGCTCGCCTTCCACCCGAAGACCGGCGTGTGGGGCGCGCCGCCGCTGAAAGAAGGCTACGCGGCGGAGCTGCCGCTCAAACTTGAGAAGGCGTCGGACTCGCTCGACCTCTTGACCATCAGCCTTGCAGACGCGAACGGGCAGGGCGAGGTCAGAATCCACTGGGGCACGGCGCTGATGAGCGGCAAGTTCGGTGTGAAATAAGCAGCGCCGAAAATTGCCTGAGAACTTCTCGGCCACCAAACCGGAAAGCGTGGACGCTCGCATGCGAGCGTCCACGCTTTCCTCATTTATCGCGCACTGATGTTGCGCCGCGTGTCCCGGCTTTTCATGGTGCGCTGCCTTCGGGCACGGGTTCGATGCGTTGCGGAAGTTGCGACGTGTGGATGTCCTCTTCGGGGACGGCGGAGAGCATGTTGCGGTAGTATTCGGGCATAGATTTGACGCGCCCGTGCCCGTCCGTGACGACGTGGCCGGTTTCGCCTTCCGCGATGATCAACCCGTCCGACAGGCGCAGGATTTCATAGCCGAAGCGGACAGAGCGGCGGCGCAGTTCCGTGATGTGCGTGCGGACGATCAGTTCGTCGTCGTAGAAGGCGGGCGCTTTGTAGCGGCAGTAGCTTTCGGCGACGACGAGGAAGGCGTCGGAGTTTTCTTCCATCTCGCGGTAAGCGAAGCCGCGCGCACGGCAGAATTCGGTGCGACCGATTTCAAACCAGACGAGATAGTTGGCATGATAAACGACGCCCATCCTGTCCGTCTCCGCGTAGCGCACGCGCAAGCCGGTTTCGTGCCATACGTCGAATAGAGCATCATTCAGAGGAGAGAGTTCTGCCGTCATAAAAAAGCCTCCTGCCTGTTGCCCTCGCGCCGGAGGGCAAACTACACTACCGAACTGAGCCGCGTGTCTGCGGACTATAAAAGTGAAAGGTTCGAGATGTCAAAGAGAAATAAGTCGGGTCGGTTGAAAACGTCCGCTGCTTCCGCATCAGCCGCCGCCATTCTGCTCGCGGCGTGCCTGTGGGCGGCGGGGGGCGTGGTGTCGGCGCAAGTCGCCGCGCCGCCGCAGGGAGCAACCGCCGCCGTCAACCCGCGCAGCGCGAGCGTGATGGCGGCGACCGCCGAAGTCCTGAAGGAGACGAGCGAGATCAGGGGGTTGGGAGTTTTACGCACGGTCAAGAGCGGGGCGCAATCGCGCGCCGAGATCGAACGGATGCTCGTGCGCAACCTCGACGAGCAGACGACGCCCGCCGAACTGCGCGCGAGCGAACTCGCCTTGAAGAAGCTCGGACTCGTGCCCGCCAATTTTGAGATGCGCTCCTTTTTCATCGCGCTCCTGACCGAACAGGTGGCGGGCTACTACGAACCCAAGACGCAGGAGTTTTACCTCGCCGACTGGATCGACCTCGACGGCCAGCAGACCGTCATGGCTCACGAACTCACGCACGCCCTTCAGGATCAGCACTTCAATCTGCGCCGCCTGGAGAAGTGGCCGAAAGGCGACTCGGATGCGGAACTCGCCGCGCACGCGCTCGTCGAAGGCGACGCGACGCTCGTGATGACTTTCTACGTGATGCGCGATTTGAAGCGCGTCGCCGCGATGATGAAATCTGTGAACGCGGCGGGCAGTTCCTCCGAGAAGATCGAAGGC
>DASQDV010000337.1:0-10000 GCA_035633995.1 Pyrinomonadaceae bacterium
TCTGCTTTGCTCTGAATGAGGTCAGTAGATGTGGAAGTTGTATTCGATGGTCACATACTGCGAGACCTTGCGGCCATCCTTCTCGGCGGGCGTGAAGGAAATTTTACGCGCCGCCTCAATCGCCTTCTCCGTCAGCCCGTCCGGCAATTTCGTGAGCGGCGTGATGCCCGTCACCTGTCCCGAAGCCGACAGGACGAGGCGCAGGCGGACAGTTCCCGTCACCTGATTCCGGCGCGCCTCTTCCGTGTAGAGCGGTTCGGGCTTACTGGTGATGTTCGCCTTGCGCGTCACTTCGCGCGGGTTGAACGGGCGCGCGTAATCAATGCCGCCGTTGCCGCCGGGGCCGCCGCCGCCGAGTTTCGGAGGGCCGCCGCCCGTGTTGAAGCCTTCGCCCGCGCCGTAGCCCGTGCCGCTTCCCGACCCGACCCCGCCGCCCGTGCCGTCGCCGATGCCGTTTCCATCGCCGGAGCCGGAAGAGAGTTCGGTCGCTTTCGACTTCGGATCGCCGTAGTTGATCGCGCGCGTGTCGTTCGGGAAGAGCGTCGGGTCGGCCTGAATCGTCGCCGCCGTCGGGAGCGACGGGTGCGCTATGGTGGGCGGGTGCGGGTCGGGCGCGAGCACTTGCGGGAGCAGCGTCGCCTGAGGGAGTTTGCCCACGACCGCCGGTTTGTCTTCGTGGCGACCGCCGCCACCGCCGCCGCCCGGTCTCTCCTGCAAAGGCTTCGCGCCGCCGCCCGTGCCGCGCGCCAGCCCCGCCGTGCCCTCGTCCGGCTTCGGCTGCTCCTTCGGAATCTCCGTCAGGCTGCCGACGTAGATGAGATTGTCGTTCACGCGGTCAACCAGCAAACTGCCGCCCCGCTTCTGGAACCCGTCGAGCGCCGCCACTGCGCCGACGAGCGTGAGCGCGACGACGAACGCGGCGAAGACGCCGTAGGCCGTGTTCTCCTGCCTGAGCGCGCGCCACGTCATGGCGGCGTAAGCGGCGCTCATGCGACGCACGAAGCCGAAGGGGTCGTGGCAAAACTCCGCGCGCGTCAACTGCGCGTCGCGCGCCGTCTCGCGCACCTCCGCCAGCAGGCGCGAAAGAAGTCCGCGCTCCTCCAGAATCGTGATCTTGTATTCGGCGTGTGTGCCGCCTGCGGGCAGCGCGTATTGCGGCGCGAGTGTTTCAGTGGGGTGCAAATTCATCTCTTTCTCCTTCACCAGTTCGCGGTACGAATTAAGGACGCGCGCATCGAGCGATGCGGGTACGACTTCAACGCGGGGAGACTGCCAACTGTCGAGCAACGCTTTCAAATCTTCATCCGCCGCCATCAGAGACGACTCGGCGTAAAGCCCATGCGCCGCGTCGGGTTCGCGGCGACCGCCGCTGCTGCTGCTACTGCTGCGGCGTCGTTCTCCTCCTCCTCCTGCGCCCGGAGCATATTGATCTTCGGCGTTCGTCTGCTTCTCGCTCATCCTGATTTCTCCGACGCTTCAACCAACACTTCCTCGCGCCGTGCGAGGTAAGGTGCGAGCGTGCGCCGCAATCCGGCGCGCGCACGCGCCAGACGCGACTTCACCGTGTTCACTTCCGCATCAACCACAAGGGCGATCTCCGCTAAACTCAAATCTTCAAACTCGAACAAGATCAAGACCTCTCTTTGCAGCGCCGGAAGTCCCTCCACCGCCGCGCGCACCGCCGCCGACAACTCGGCTTCGATCAATCGGCTCAGAGGCTGCTGCGGATCGGGCGTGCGCGGCTCGTCCGTCGCCTCGTCAATCAACCGTTCATGTCCCGCGCGGCGAAACTGCTTCATCGCGAGATGATGCACGGCGGCAAAGAGGTAAGTGCGAAGCGTTGCGCCGCGCGCCGCGTCGAAGCGTTCGGGATTTTTGAACAGGCTCAGGAAGCAATCGTGCGTCACATCTTCGGCGGCGGCTTCCGACCCGAGAAGGCGGCGCGCGAAGCGATACATCGCCGCGCGGTGGCGCGTGTAGATCGAGAGGAACGCGTCCTCTTCGCCCGCGCGTGCGCGCCGGAGCAGTTCTTCGTCTGTGTCTCGGTCGGGCAAAACCTTAAGGTGCTCGTTTCCGTCGAGAACTGAGTGGCCGTCTGTTGTTACCGCGAGCGGCGCGAAAGGATCGGGGCGACGCGAAAAATATTTTCCGTGTGCGAAAGATGTCTCGCGCAGGCGAAGGGCGACGCGAAGAAGAACATCTCTCTTGTGTGCTGTCGCTTGGTTGCGCGCCGCACATCGCGCGGTTGCTCACACGTGCGTTACAAAAATTTCGACGGCGAAAATATTTTTTCGGATACGCGCAACAACCATTGCGCGCGGCGCGCGCATCACAGCCGCACAATTGGAGGTGTCCCATGCGCCGTAGATGGCTCTCCCTTCTACTCTGTCTACAGGTGTGTCTCTGCGCCCTCGCAGTTTCATCACTTGCACTCGCACAGTCGCCCTCAGCCGTTCGCGTCAACGAAGCGGCGACGAGAATCCTGCTGGGCGAAGGCCACAGCAAGATCGCGCTCGCCGTCGAAAACTACGACGACCGCCCCGTCCTCGCGCACATCACGCTCGAACTGCTCGACCCGCGCGACAAGGTGGTCGCGCGCACGCAGCGCCGCGAGACTTTGCAGCCGCGCGCGAGCGTCGTCGCGGCCTTCCTGCCCGTCTCCAACCTCGCGCGCGCCGGCGAAGACCGCAGGCAACTGCTCTGGTATCGCCTGCGCTACGAGATTGCGCCCTCCGTCGCAGACGCCTTGAGGCTCGTTGATAGTCCTCCCTCGAAAGGCATCATCTCGCTCTCCGAGATCACGCCCGATCTGTTCGAGTTGCGCGTCTCGGCTGCAAGCCGCGCCGATGCCGGTCAGCTTTATCGCGTGCGCGTGCGCGCCACGCACCCGCTCACGTCGCGCCCCGTCGGCGGCGTTGCGATTGCGGCGGCGATTGAATTCGACGCGCCGGAGGCGGAACAGGACAACGTCGTGCTGAAGTTGTCCGGCACGACGAACGCGGAGGGCTACGCGACGCTCGATTTCAAGTTGCCGCCGCGCATCGCAGACGACGACGGCGAACTCACGGTGACGGGGCGGCGCGGCGATGTCGTCGAGCGCGCGTGGGACGACATCGACTTTAGCCGGACGACGCGCATCCTGCTGACGAGCGACAAGCCGCTCTACCAGCCCGGGCAGATTCTTCGCCTGCGCGCGCTTCTGCTCAATCACACGACCCGCCGCGCGCTCGCCGAAGCGCAGGCCACGCTTAAGATCGAAGACCCCGAAGGCACGACCGTCTTCACCGCGCCGCTCAAGACCTCGCGCTTCGGCATCGCAAGCTGCGACTGGCCGATCCCCGACGGCACGCGCCTCGGCGACTACAACGTCCGAGTCGCACCGGACGATGACGACTCGGACGACGGCGAGGCGCACCTGCGCGTTAAGATCAGTCGTTACGAACTGCCCAACTTCTCCGTCGTGGCGACGCCGGATCGCGGCTACTATCTGCCGGGCGAGAGCGCCGGGGTCGAAGTGCGCGGCGAATACCTGTTCGGCCAGCCGCTCAAGCGCGGCCACGTCCGCATCGTGCGCGAAACCGAGCGCGAGTGGAACTACAGGGAGCAGAAGTACGACATCAGGGAGGGCGACAAGTACGAGGGCGAACTCGCAGCCGACGGGCGGTTTCTCGCGCGCATAAATTTAACGAAAGAGCACGCCGAGTTGGCCGGTAATTCATGGACGCGCTTCGCAGACTTGAGCTTCGCCGCTTATGTCACAGACCCCACGACAAACCGCACCGAGCAACGACGCTTCCGCCTGCGCCTGACCAGAGAGCCGATCCACATCTACGTCACGCAGGGCAACTACCGGCCGGTCGCGGGTCTGCCGCTCGCCTTCTTCGTCTCCACTTCCTATGCCGACGGCACGCCCGCCTCTTGCGAAGTGAAGATCGCGCACACGTCTGCGCGGCGCGAGAGCGAGCGCGCGGCGCGCACCTTCCAGACCAACGCTTACGGCATCATTAAAGTTGTCGGGTCGGAGTTGAGCGAGGAAGAGTTGAGCGACCACCGAATATCCATCTTGTTCTCGGCGCACGACCGCGAGGGGCGCGCCGGAACACACGCCGAAAGCATCTGGACGTATTCCGATTCCGACGAGCCGGTCATTCGCGTCGAAACCGACAAGACGATTTACCGCGCGGGCGAACCCATCGCGGCGCGCATCACTTCAAACAAAGAGGACATGAAAATTTTCCTCGATGTCGTCAGCAACAACCGCGTCGTGGCGACCGAGACGCTACGCTTGCGCGGGCGGCGCGGCGCGCTTCTTGAACTGCCCTACCGCCCCGAATTTCAAAGCCGCGTCACGCTCTCGGCATACGCGACCGACTTTCCCGAAAACCGTTACGACGACGATCACGCGCGCGGCACGCGCACCGTCATCTACCCGCGCAACCGCGAGTTGAAATTCGACGTGCGCATGAGCCGCGCGAGTTATCAACCGGGCGAAGAGGCTGCGGCGGGCGTGCGTGTGCGCGACGCGTCGGGGCGCAGCCGCGAGAGCGCGCTCGGCGTCGTCGTCTTCGACAAGGCCGTCGAGGAACGCGCACGCACCGAGCAGGAGTTCGGCGCGTCTTACGGCTTCTCCGACTATTTTTATCAATTCTGGTACGGCGCCGAAGCAATCGGCGGCGTCTCGGCGCGCGACATCGAACAACTCGATGCCGCGCGCACGCTCCCCGAAGGCCTGGAGACCGTCGCAGACCTTCTGCTCCAACGTGACGAAGAACTTTACCGCCCGAACTTTTTCGGCTCGTCGAACTACGACACGAATCAATCGCGCGTCTTCGACGCGCTCGTCTCCGTCCATCTCGGCGCGGCCAACAACGCGCTCAAAACAATTTACGCCGCGCGCGCCGAGCACCCTGCGGACGAGCCATCCTTGCGCCGCCTGCTCGCCGCCGCTTCGCTCACGCTCGAAGACTTGCGCGACCCCTGGGGCACGCCCTATCGCCCCGTCTTCGCCGTCGAACGCGTCGAAGACGTGTTGATCTTCAAGAGCGCGGGCGCAGACAAAAAGTTTGACACAGGCGACGATTGGACGGCGGCGCACCATGCGTGGCCTTACTTTCGCCCGGCGGGTGAAGCGATCAACCGCCTCGTCATCGACTATCACAAGCGCACCGGCAACTTCATACGCGACTTCAACACGCTCAAGACCGAACTCCTGCGCGCCGGAGGTTTAGACCTCGAAAGTTTGCGCGACCGCTGGGGCAAGCCTTACAGCTTCGACTTCGGCGTGAGCGGCACGAACTACACGATCAGCATCGTGAGCGGCGGCGCCGACGGTCGCCTCGTCTCGACGGAAACCCATCCCCACAGCACTGCGGACAACTTCGCCGTCTGGACGACGTGGACTGACTACTTCGCAGGGACGCGCGCGCAGGTCGAGGCGGCGCTCGACGCGTATCTCAAAGCGACGGGCAGCTACCCGCGCGACGAGGCCGCCATGCGAGAGGCTCTCCGTCGCGAGCAACTCGATCTCACACAATTGAGAGACCCCTGGCAGCGCCCCTACTACCCGACCTTCCGCAACGAGTCGCGCTATGTTGATCGCGTTCGCATCGAGGGCGGCGGGAACGCGGGCAGTCAGGCCGCGCAGCGCACGCAAACAACGCTCGTCACGCGGCAGTTGGAGTTCGTCACGTTGCGCAGCGCGGGCGCTGACGGCCAGGCGGGCACGCCGGACGATTTCAGCGTCGCGGAGTTTTCCCGCATCGTCTCCGACCAGACGGCGCAGGACGCGAAGCCACAGCCCGCGCCCGTCGTCACAACCTTCTCCGGCGCAACGGGGGCGATCAGCGGCACGGTCATTGATCCTTCAGGCGCGGTTGTTCCAAACGCGGCTGTCACGGCGACGCACCAGCAACAGAACGAAGTCGTCTTTGAAACGACGACCGACGGAGAGGGCAAATTCCTCCTGCGCAACCTGCCCTCCGGACTCTACGCCGTGCACGTTGACGCGCCCGGATTCACACGCGCGTCCGTCACGGATGTGCAGGTGCAATCGTCAACGCTCGCCACCTTGAATTTCAATCTCACCGTCGGCAACGTGTCCGAGACTGTCACGATAAACAGCACGGATAACAAAATCCAGACCAACTTCTCGATACAATCCGCCGCGCTTCTCCCGAAGGGCAGTAATTTCAGTTCGCTCCTGAAAATGAAGGATGGCGCACAACCCGCGCCGAGGCCGCCCGTGCAGACGCCGCGCCTGCGCAAAGATTTTCCCGAAACGCTCTACTGGCAGCCCGCCGTCGAAACCGACCGGCAGGGGCGCACCGACATTCGCTTCAAACTCGCAGACAACATCACCACCTGGAAGATGTCCATCATCGGCTCGACCGAGACGGGCGAACTCGGCACGACCGAGCATGAGATACGCGCCTTCCAGCCCTTCTTCGTCGAACATGATCCGCCGCGCGTCCTGACCGAAGGCGACGAGATCAATTTGCCCGTCGTCCTGCGCAACTACCTCGAACGCGCGCAGACGGTCGCGCTCGACATCAAACCCGAAGACTGGTTCACGCTGCTCAGCCCCGCGCGCAAACAGGCGCAGGTTGCGGCGGGCGACTCGTCGCGCGAGACGTTCGACTTTCGCGCCATCGCCTCCGTGCGCGAAGGCGTGCAGCGCATCACGGCCATCGGCGCAGACGCGAGCGATCAGATCGAGAAGCCCATCCACGTCCACCCCGACGGCGAAGAAGTTGCCGCGACCGCGACGCAAATTCTCGCCGGCTCATCCGTGCTCGAAGTGAATTTGCCCGACACCGCCATTCCGCGCACGGCGCGCTCCGAGTTGAAGATTTATCCGAACCTCATGGCGCACGCCATCGAAGGCGTCGAAGCGATCATGTCACGCCCCTACGGCTGCGGCGAACAGACGATCTCATCCACCTATCCGAGCTTGCTCGTGCTGCGCCACTACACGCGCGCCGCGAGCGATGATGATGCGAAATTACCGCCCGTCGCGTCGAAGGCCGCGCGCTACGTCCGCGAGGGTTACGAGCGCCTGCTTTCCTATCGCTCGGACGCGGGCGGCTTCTCCTACTGGGGGCGCGGCGAACCCGATCTCGCGCTCACGGCCTACGCCGTCAGATTCCTGACGGACGCGCGCGAATTCATCAACGTTGACGAAAGCGTACTGACGAGCGCGCGCGATTGGCTCGTTCGTCAACAGAGCGCGGACGGTAGCTGGGCGGCTTACGAATATGAGAAAACGTCGAACGCGCGTCGCACCGCGATGCTCACCGCCTACGTCGCGCGCATACTCGCCATGCAGAAGCCCGACGCCAGAGTTCAAACAAGCGTTCAAACTACAACTCAGGCCGCACCTCAAGCTGCGACTCAACCCGCAACTCCGCTCCGGCGCGCACTTGCCTATCTCGCGCCGCGCGTCGAAGAGTTTGACGAGCCGTATCTCATCGCCTCTTACGTGCTCGCCGCGATTGACGGCGGCGAGTCGCGAGAAAAGATCGAGCGCGCCACGCGGAAACTGCTCGCACTCGCGCGCGAGGACGCAGGCGGCGGCGCTTACTGGGCGCTCGACACCAACACGCCCTTCTACGGTTGGGGGCAGGCGGGACGCATCGAAACCACCGCCCTCGCCGTGCAGGCGCTCGCAAGGGCGAAGGCTGTAAACGGCGGAGCACAAGTTGAAGGCGCAACAACGAAGGATGAGAAGAAGGCTGACTCGACCGCTCATCCCTCATCGCTTCGCCCTCATCTCTCCGTTGATGAACTCGTCAATCGCGGGCTGCTCTACTTGTTGATGAGCAAGGATCGTTACGGCGTCTGGCTCTCGACGCAGGCGACCGTCAACGTGCTCGACGCGCTCAACGTGCTGTCGCCGACGCACGCGCCTGACGCGCAGGGCAACAAGGACGCCGCGTCGGGCGTTGCAGCGGACGCGGGCGCGGCGCAAAAAGTCGAAGTCTTCGTCAACGGGCAGAGCGCAGGCACGGTCTCGCTTCCGGCGGCGCACGAACCCTCGAACCCGGTCTCGCTCGATCTCTCGCGCTTCGTCTCGCCGGGCGCGAACCGCGTCGAGATCAAACACGCGCAGGGTGCGCAGGCCGTCGCCGCCACCGCGCAACTCGTGACGACTTACTATCGCGCGTGGTCTGCCGCCGCAGCCGACGGCACGCTCGTCGCCCGCCCGCAGGAGGCGCACGCGCTGCGTCTCGCCGTCAACTTCGACCGGACGACGGCGGCGACGAATGACACGATCACCTGTCGCGTCGAGGCCGAACGCGTCGGCGGTCGCGGCTACGGGATGCTGCTCGCCGAAATCGGCCTGCCGCCGGGCGCGGACGTGGATCGCGGCTCGCTCGAACGCGCCATGAAGGAGTCGGGCTGGGAGTTCAGCCACTACGACGTGCTGCCCGACCGTCTCGTCGTCTATCTCTGGCCGCGCGCCGGGGGCACGAAATTCGCGTTCACCTTCCGCCCGCGCTTCGGCCTCTCTGCCAAGTCAGCCCCCTCCGTCGTCTACGACTACTACAACCCCGAAGCGCGTGCCGTGCTCGCCCCGACGAAGTTTGTCGTGAGCGAAAAACCTGTGACCAGTCCCGCGCAAGCCGGACGAGAATGATGTGCGATAAGAAAACGATGAACGCAGAGAATACAGAATTCAGAAGACGGGAGGCAGAAGGAAAGCTAAGAGATGGTTAATTCTGTCTCCCGTATTCTGAATTCTGTTTCCTGCTTTCATTCATCGTTCCGCGTTCCTCCTTCAACGTTTCCCTGTCGTCTTTCCCGCACCCGATTTTGGCCGCGCGCACGACAACTGTTAATCTAAGCTGCAACTTCAAAAGAAGGGAGGCCGAAGATGCGTCTGACGGAGATGGTCAACTGCGCCGGTTGAGCGGCGAAACTCGCGCCCGGCGAACTCGCCCAGGTCTTGGGCGGCCTGCACATCCCGAAGCATCCCAATCTGCTTGTCGGCATCGAGACGGCGGACGACGCCGGCGTGTATCTGCTGAACGATGACCTCGCGCTCGTCCAGACCGTAGACTTCTTCACGCCCATCGTTGACGACCCCTACGATTACGGGCGCATCAGCGCGCTCAACTCGATCAACGACGTGTGGGCAATGGGCGGCACGCCCATCACCGCGCTCGCCATCACCTGCTTTCCGAAAAAGGGCGTCGCCTTTTCCATTCTCGGCGAGATCATGCGGGGCGGTCTGGACGTGCTGACCGCAAACAATGTCGCGCTCGTCGGCGGTCACAGCGTTGACGACCCGCAGATCATGTTCGGCTACGCCGTGACGGGCACGATCAACCCGCGTCGGATCGTCACCAACAGGGGCGCTCGCGCCGGGGATGCGCTGATTTTGACGAAACCCATCGGCACGGGCGTCATCTCCACCGGCATCAAGTTCGGCAAGGCGGACGACGACGTGATGCGCGCGTCGCTCCAGACGATGCTGCTGGCGGGACGCGAGGCCGCCGCCCTGATGTGCGAGTTCGGCGCGCACGCCGCGACGGACGTGACGGGCTTTGCGCTCCTCGGCCACGCGTGGGAGATGGCGCGCGGCAGCAACGTGACGCTTGAGATCGAGGCGGCGCGCGTGCCCCTCATCCCGGGCGCGCACGAACTCGCCGCGCAGGGCTTACTGACGAGCGGCGACAAATCGAACCGCCTCTACGTCGGCGACGACATAGAGATGGGTGTCGAAGTGACGAAGCCGCTGGCGAGTCTCTTCTTCGACCCGCAGACGGCGGGCGGCCTCCTGATCTCGATTGACGAGACGCGCGCCGGAGAACTTCTCGCGCGCCTGCGCGAAGTTTACCCGGACGCCGCACGCATCGGCCGCGTCGCCGCGCGCGGCGCGCATTCCATCATCGTCAGATGACACACGCGGACGAACGTTTCGAATCGGGCGCGCCCGCCTACGCCGCCTACTTGCAGACCACAGAGGGTCGCCTGCGCCTCGACATCGCGTGGGAAAACT
>DASQDV010000338.1:0-2401 GCA_035633995.1 Pyrinomonadaceae bacterium
CTTCCACGCGGCGGAGGACGACTGGACGGGCGCGCACGCGCATTTCAAGCAGGCGCTCGCCGCACGCCCCTCAGCCGAAGCCCATTACGTGTTGAGTTTCGCGCTCGCGCGCGTGGGGCGTCTGCGCACCGCGCTCAGGCACGTCAACAAGGCCATTGAGTCGGATGAAAACTACGCCGCCGCATTCCAATTGCTGGGCTTCGTGCAGGAGCGGCTGGGTGAGACGCGGGCGGCGCGGAAAGCGTTTGCGACCGCACGCGCTCTCGGCACGGGCGGGGCGCGGCGCGCGGCGGGCAGCAAGCGCGATGACGCGGTTTCGGATGAAATGTTGCTGCACGATTTTTTCGGCGCGTCGCGGCATCGCCAAAAACGGCTGCTGACGGGGGGCGATAAGCGTCTGGCGCTCGCCCTGCGCGAGGATGCGCTGGCGCAAGTCGGCTTCGGCACGTTGACACCCGCGCGCTGACCGCTATAATTGCTCCTTTTGCGTGCGCCGCATATTCGCGGCTGTAGGGCGCTTACCGGGGACGAGCCATGCGGATCGAGGTAGATAAACTGAAGGAGGCGGGCACGCCGTTCGCCGCACGTTTCGCGCCCGACGAACTGCCGCTCGAAGACGAACTGACGCGCCTCGTCGCAGAGGCGAAAGTCGAGGGGCGCGCGAGTAAAAGACACGAGCAGGTTCGCTTGCAGGGCAAGATTAACGCTTCGGTCGAGGTTCGTTGCGACCGCTGCCTCGCACCCGTCGTCGTCCCCGTAGACGCGGATTTCGATGTCGCCTACGTTCCGGCGGAGGCCGAAGACACCGAGCGCGAAGCGACCGAGTTGCAGGAAGACGAACTAATTCTCGCCGTCTACGAAGGGGAATCTTTAGATATTGACGAACTGGCGCGCGAACAGCTTTTGCTGGCCTTGCCGTTGCGCCAACTGTGCCGCGAGGATTGCAAGGGCTTGTGCCCGACGTGCGGCGCGGACTTAAATTCACAAACATGCGATTGCGAGCAGCAGGAGATTGACCCGCGCTGGGCTGCGCTCGCGGAGATGAAAAAAAACGGCGACAAGTGACGGTTGACAGGTGACAGGTTAAAACAAAGAAACTTGTCTTCCGTCTTGTCATTTGTCATTCGTCACCTGTCACTTATAAAGGAATTATTATGCCTAATCCAAAACGACGACATTCCAAGGCGCGCACCGGAAAACGACGCGCGCACGACGCGCTGCGTGCGCCGCAGACACAGACTTGCCCGAACTGCCAGGAGCCGCGCATGCCGCATCGCGTCTGCCCGAAGTGCGGCCATTACAAAGGCCGTGAAGTGGTTCGCGTCAACACCGAAGTCTAAGCAGTTTCGTAGCGTTTACCGGCGGTCACTTCCGACGTGCGCCTCAAGATGAAGCAAGGACGCCAACTGACGGGTAAAGTCGTGGTGGACGCGATGGGCAGCGACCGCGCTCCGCATCCCGAAATTGACGGCGCGCTTGCCGCGGCGCGCGATTTCAAGATCGGGGTCATCCTCGTCGGCCAGAGCGAACGCGTCGTGCCGGAACTGAGGCGTTGCGGCTGGCGCAGGGACGGCGATCACGGCATCGAATTCATAGAGGCGGCGGAAGTCGTCGGCATGGACGAACCCGTCGCCACAGCCGTCCGGCGCCAGAAAAAGAGTTCGCGACGCGTGGGCGCAAAACTCGTCGCCGAAGGATTGGCCGACGGCTTCGTCTCCGCAGGGAACACGGGCGCGGCGATGGCGACGGCCAAGATGGTCATAGGAATGCTGCCCGGCGTGGATCGCCCCGCGCTCGCCGCCCTGATTCCGACGAAGGCCGGAAAGCCCGTCCTGCTCTTGGACGTGGGCGCGAACTCGGATTGCAAGCCGCACCAGATGGCGCAGTTTGCTATCATGGGCGACGCTTACGCGCGCTCCGTTTTGGGAACGGCGAGGCCGTGCGTCGGCCTGATGAGCATCGGCGAGGAAGAGGCGAAGGGTAACGAGTTGACGAAGGAAGCCTTCCCGCTTTTGCGCGAGTTGAGCAGTTTGAACTTCGTCGGCAACGTCGAAGGGCGCGATGTGTTCACGGGCGCGGTTGACGTGATCGTCACCGACGGTTTTACCGGCAACGTGATGCTCAAACTCTCCGAAGGCTTGCAGGACGCCGTCATCTCGCTCATCAAACGCGAACTGTCGGCTTCGGCCATCACGAAGGCCGGGGCGATGCTGGCGCGTCCGGCCTTTCAGCGTTTGAAGAAGAAACTCGATTATTCGGAATACGGCGGCGCGCCACTTTTAGGCGTGCAGCGTCTGGTGGTCATCGGGCACGGCAGTTCAAATGCGCGCGCTTTGCGTAACGCCGTGCGCATCGTCAAAGAATTTTCCGAGCACGGCGCAAGCGACCGCATCGAGGAGGG
>DASQDV010000339.1:0-1625 GCA_035633995.1 Pyrinomonadaceae bacterium
AAGGGCATCGAGTGGATGCGCACGCACGTCCCCGCCGGGCAGGTCATCTTCAACACCGACTGGGACGACTTCCCCAAACTCTTTTACTACGACCCGACGCACGCTTACGTCTCCGGCCTCGACCCGACCTACCTGCACGACCGCGATCCGGCGCTCTCGCGTCTCTACGAAGACATCACGCTCGGCAGGAACAAAGACCCCGGCCCCGCCATCCGCGACCGCTTCGGCGCGCGCTACGTCTTCACCGACAACGAAGACGTGCACAACGATTTCTACGACGCCGCGATGGACAGCGGCTGGTTCGACGAAGTTTACACGGACAAGGATTGCACCGTGCTCTACATACGCGACCAGAAAGGCACGCCCCAGCCCATCGAACCCGGCGACGACACGCCGGACGACGACACGGACGAAGAGGCGGACGAAGGCGACGCGACCTGACCGGATTTTACGGGTGTGCGCGCACGCGGACGAACGAATCGAGTTGAATTTTATGTGGAACGAAATGAAAGTGCGTATGTCAAAAAGCGCGGCGGGCGTCTTCCTCCTGTCGCTCGCCCTCGTCGCCTCCGGCTGTGGCGACCGCACGCCTTCGGGCGCGGCGACGCAAAACAAGCCCTCCGCTTTCGAGCGCGATCTGGCTTCGGTGCAGCGCAACAACTTTCAGAAAGTTTACGTCATCACGCGCCCCGACGGCGGCCAGTTGAATGCCGACGACAAAGCCTATCTCAAAACGAACATGCCGATAGAGACCACCATGCGTATCCTCACGGACGAAGACCGCCGCCTCATCGTCGGCACCAACTTCGACTTCAAGCCCGAACACCTCGACGCCCTCAACAAACGCTTCCGCGTCGAAGATTACACGGGCAGATGAGAGCGCGCGCCGCCGTCGTCTTATCTCAAGCGAGCGGCTGTACAACATAACGCGCCGCCTGCCACTAAGAAAATGAATCATCGAGTTTGACCCTGAAGTTGATTGTCCGCGTCAGCCGTTACTGAGCGCCGAGCGCAGATACCAACTGAACCCGATGAGCACGAGGAACAGCGCCACCATCATGATGAACAACCATTTGTTGCGCCGTCCCGTCTTGATCTGCCAGACGCCGCTCAGGATGCTGCCGAAGCCGAACACGAGCACCATGCCGAACAGCGCGAGGATGAGTTGCGCCTGCTGCGTCGTGCCCGTGAAGCGCGCCCCGCCCGCGCTCTCACCCGCCTGTAACAAGAGCGGCGCGACGTTGTAAGTGATCGTCCCCATCAACCCGACGAGGAACACGCCGATTGCCACCTGCATCCAGCCGAGACGCCGCACCTGCTTCGCCGAGCGCAGCCGCCGCCCGCACTTGGGGCACTTCTTGTCTGCGGCTTCGTCGGTGACATATCCACAACTAAAACAACTGCTCGATTCTTCCATCACGACTTCCATCCTCCACCATAAGAGACTTCGCGCGTCCCTGTCGTCGGCGACCGGACGGACGCACGAGCGTTTGAATTGAGCTACAGTCCGAAAGTTAAAGAAGTTGGACGTGCGGCTAAAGAAGACCGGGCACCCGGCGGCGGAAAAGCGCGGGGAAGATAACGGTGCGCGCGGCGGTTGTCAATAGTTATAAAAATTGCACGCT
>DASQDV010000340.1:0-1654 GCA_035633995.1 Pyrinomonadaceae bacterium
TAGGGTGTCTGTACGCGGCGCGGGCGCGTGGCCGTCGTCGGTGGTCGCGTACCGCGCTGCTGTGGGGCGTTGCCATTCGCCGGCGCTACGTCGGCGGCAGTTGCGTCTGTGGCGGCGGCGTCGGAAGCGGCGGCGGGTTGCGTCTCCTGCTTCCCGATCAGTTCGGCCTGTTCGTAAACATCGAGCCGTGCGAAGAGATAGAAAGGCTCTGTGGCGCGCACGATGCCAAGATAGCGAAAGGTGTTATTGACCACTTCGCCGACGCGGAAGGTAGCGGGCGCGGGCGGCGGGTCGAACAGCGTGCCGAGTTCGTCGCGCGTGACGGCGTAGAGTTCGGGCAGGAAATCGTTCCGCGTCTCGCGCGCGATGCGCACGGCCATCTGCCTGAGCGCGCGTATGCGGTTCGAATTACGACGGTAGTAGACCGGGTTTATCTCGTGCCTGCTGGCGCGGTCGTCAACCACTTCCTGCTCGGCGCGCAAATAACCGAGATAAGTTTGCACGACCGGCCCGAACTCCGCTTCGTCGGCGGCAGCCGTGCCCTCGCGTTGCGCCCGCGCCCCGCCTGCACACACGATGCAGGCAAGCGCCGCCAGCAACACGCACCGCCACAACTTCTCTGCCCCTCTGCACATGCTTTTCCACACACCCCTACGCCGCGAAAGAAATGTCCTGCGATTAACCTGGAGGTCGGTTTCAATCCCCGCATAAGTTTACCACTTCCGGCAGGCCAAAGGTTAGAGGTCGCCAGGTACGTCTATCGTGCGGCCATCACGATCAGCCTCGAAGCGTTGGAAGCCGGAGTTTGCACGCGCCGCGCTCGCGGTGCTACATTTTTGGCGCACCCGTCAACGCTTATGACATCCGATACGACAGATATTCCGGCCACGCCTGCCGCCGAACGCGCGGGGGCGCGCCGCGTCGCGCTCGGCGTCTCCGGCGGTATCGCCGCCTACAAGGCCGCCGAAATTCTGCGCGGGCTGCAACGCGCCGGATGCCTGGTGCGCGTCGCCATGACCGAACACGCCACGAAGATGATCGCACCCCTGACGTTTCGCGCGCTCTCTGGCGAACACGTCATCGTTGACGACTACGCCCCCGACAATCCAGACCCCATCGCGCACATCACCTTTTCGCAGACCGTCGATCTGTTTCTCGTCGCGCCTGCTACAGCCAACATCATCGCCAAATTTGCAAACGGCATCGCCGACGATTTTCTGACCTCCACCTATCTGGCCTCGACCGCTCCCGTCCTCATCGCCCCCGCGATGAACACTTCGATGTGGCAGCACCCCGCGACCGTGCGCAACCTGCGGCAACTGCGCGCCGACGGCGTTCACATCGTCGAACCCGATGCGGGCGAGATGGCCTGCGGCACGTTCGGGCTGGGGCGTTTGAGCGAACCGGAAAGGATCGTCGCGGCGGCGCTGGAAATTCTTAACGAACATGCCGCGCGCACGAAGGGAGAGTCAACGCCTTCCGCGTTTGCTTCGAACGAGACGGAGTCTGCACACGTTGACGACCAACGCCCGCACGATCTGGCCGCCGAGAAAATCTTGATCACGGCGGGCGCGACGCGTGAGGAGATTGATCCCGTTCGCTTTCTCTCGAACCGTTCGTCGGGGCGGATGGGTTTCGCTCTGGCCGAAGCCGC
>DASQDV010000341.1:0-8319 GCA_035633995.1 Pyrinomonadaceae bacterium
GCCGCTTCGCGAACGGGCGGCATCATTTACGGCGGCGGCGGTGGCGGCGGCTCGCGGCGCAGGACGGGCGGCATCACCGATATTCTCGCAGACATTCTCGGCGGCGGGACGGTCAGCATCGGGCGCGGTGGTGGCGGCGGGCGCAGAGGCGGCGGCGGAGCAAACTGCACCGGCTGCACGCGCGAAGAGTACGAACGCGGCAACGCTTACCTGAACGACATGGCGCGACTGTCGGGCGCGCGACTGTACCGCGCCGAGACCACGCGCGACATAGAGGGAGCGTTCTCGCTCGTCGCCGAAGAACTGCGCCGCCAGTACAGTCTCGGCTACTATCCGAAACAGCAGGGGCAGCCCGGCCAGCGGCGTCGCGTCAAAGTCCGCGTCATGCGCCCCGACCTCGCCGTGCAGGCGCGCGACAGCTACATCTACAACCCGTCCGGCGCAAACAACAACACAGCCGCCGCGCGGAACGATAACGACCGCCAGCCGCGCTCCCAACCCGTCCTGCGCAGGTCGCCGCTGGCGGCAGGAAAATAAGAAACGCGCAGAAGATAAACGCAGAAGCAGGAACGCGGAACGATGAACTGAAAGCAACCTGGCTTTAGTTCGTCGTTCCGCGTTCCTGCTTCTGCGTTTCTTCTCTGTGCGCTTGGCGGCGGCGAATGCGCGCTCTGTGGCGTTACGCGCCCGCGTCAGACGACGGTGCCGTCTTTCACCGTCGCGTTCTTCGGGACGATGATGATGCCGTCGCGTATGTAATAGCCCGCCTCCTCGTTGTCGAAATGTTTGATGCCGCTGTCATTGACGAGTCGGACGTTCGAGCCGATGCGCGCGTTCTTGTCTATGATCGCGTGATGGATAACGGTGTCACGGCCAATGCCGATGAGCGGAACGCCGGCTGCCGCCTCGTCGCGCAGTTCCTCGATGGACTGGTAATAGTCCGCGCCCATCAGGTAGGTGTCTTCGATGTGCGCGCCGGGTTCGATGCGTGCGCGCAGGCCGACGACGGAGCGTGCGAGGCGCGCACGGTTGATGATCGAGCCGTCGCCGATGATCGAGTCCACGATCTCGCAGTGGTGAACTTTCGACGGCGGCAGGTAACGCGGGCGCGTGTAGATGGGCGCTTCCGTGTCGAAGAAATTGAACTTCGGCAGCAGCGATGTCATGTCGAGGTTGGCCGAGTGGAAGGCCGCAATCGTCCCGATGTCTTCCCAGTAGTCGTCGAAGAGATACGCCTGCACGTTGTAATCCTTGATCGCCGCCGGGATGACTTCGCGCCCGAAGTCCAGCCAGTCCTTGTTCACGGCGAGCAATTCGCGCAGCCGCTCGTAGTTGAAGACGTAGATGCCCATCGAGGCGAGGAACGGGCGGCGCGCGGCCTCTTCCGCCGAGAGGCCGAAGGCGGTGGTGTCCACGCGCATCTCTTCGAGCGCGTCGCCTTTGGGCTTTTCACGAAACTCAAGAATGCGCCCCGTCGGGTCTGCCTTGAGCAGGCCGAACTCCTCCGCCGCCTCGCGCACGAAGGGCACGACCGAGACGGTCACGTCGGCCTTCGTCTCCGTGTGGCGCGCGATGAACTTGCGATAGTCCATGCGGTAGAGATGGTCGCCGGAGAGTATGAGCAGCGTGTCAATGCCCCAGTCGTGGATGTGCGGCAAGACCTGGCGGACGGCGTCGGCTGTGCCCTGAAACCACTGCGGGCTTTCGGGCGTCTGCTCGGCGGCGAGGATTTCGACGAAGCCATCGGAGAAACCGCTGAAACGATAAGTGCGCGCGATGTGGCGATTGAGCGACGCGGAGTTGTACTGCGTGAGCACGAAGATTTGCATCACGTCGGAGTTGATGCAGTTCGAGATCGGAATGTCCACGAGCCGGTACTTGCCGCCGAGCGGCACGGCGGGCTTCGACCGCTGGTGTGTTAAAGGAAAGAGCCGCGAACCCGCGCCGCCGCCGAGAACGACGGCCAGCACCTTGTGTCCAGAAGGCATCACTTTTCACCGTTCGTTTGAACTGGAAGAGCTATTTTCCGTTCAGCATAGACGCAAAGCGGCGCGCGTTTCAAGACCGCAGGCTCCGGAAAAATTGAAAATGCCAGCGGCGCGTGCCGTAAGAACAGGAAGGACTCATGAGAAATCCGGCAGGACAAGCGCCACCCTCAAATTGAAACCGCGCCGCTTCGGTGAGGAACGGCGCGGTTTCTCACTTGATAGTTGCCTTACTCTCTATAACCTGACAAGGAACACGTCCCACGCCCAGCGCCCGACTTTCGCTCCCCGCGCGTCTCTCACTTTGGCGCGATACCGGAATTGGTTGCCGTGTTCATCAGTCCGTTTGGATTCTTTGTAGTTCAGGTGCAACACGGCAACGTCCAGTGCCGGAAGCGTGTGTAGTTCCCACGCCTCCGAGACGCCATTGTGATTCGTGTCCCACCACAAACGCAGGTGAGAAAAGATGTAATCTCTTTGATCAATCACGCCGTCTAAGTTGCCGCCCTCTCCCAGCTTGTCGTACTCCGCCAAAGCAAGGAAGCCGTTCGGTGCAGGCGAGGGCGGCTGGGGCGAGTGGTTGCCGAACAACTCCGCGCCGTCGTCCACCGTGCCGTTGGCGTTACGGTCAAGCACGAGCCACGCGTCGTCTGAACTTGCAGCCGTCCACGAGAGGCGTTCGGGCACTCCGTCGCCGTTCAGGTCGAAGCGGACGCCGCCCGCAGCATCCGTCAGATTAAAGCCATCGCCTGCGGTATCTATGATGACGGGCGTACAGTGCCCGCCATGGCTGCCGCAATCCACTGGATTGCCGACACAGTTACAAGTCGCAGGGTCAACCCCGCCGGGATAGCCCTGCTCGATGCAATCGCTGTCAGGGCGGTAACAGTAATTTTCAAAAGGTGTTGGCGTCGGTGTGGGTTGCGGATACTGGCCTGCGATTTTAGTTGATTCATTATCACAAGAGGTGGGGGCACTACGCCCGTTTGAAGCATCATTATAGTCTGCCCTCGTACATACTGATTGACCACTGCTATTGGTGCCGCTCTCAGCACAACTCCCACAAGTCATAATCGTACTAGCCTTTGGACAGTGGCAACAGTCCTGCAAGCCGAAGGTGTGTCCTATCTCATGAGCCAGTGTGTTTTTTAAGAGATCGCAACTAGCTATATTCGGATTTAGGTTGAGCACCGCGCTATTTCGTCTAGCGCCATCCGTTCCGAGAGTTTCCTCTCCGAGTGCTTGCGGTCTCATAGCATCCGGGGCGTTTACTTGTAATCCAAATTGAATGCCGGGACGATTGACAGCCGCATTCGGGCCGCCCGAGACATAAGGTGAAGTGAGGTTAACCACCGGCGTATTGCTATACGAAACATTGAAACGAACATTGGAGCCGTTCTCGGTACTAGCTGCATTGAAACTTTCAAATACACTTTTCATGCAGTCATATTCGCCTTGAGTAAACTGAGACGCGTTGATGGCTACTGTGACACTCGCATTTTGCGGCCAGGCATCGCTAATTGCGTAGTGCCCGGGCGGGCACACTCACCAGCATTCATAGGAGCCGAAGGCTCATCCGGCGTCTTGGGCAACGGGATGCATCTTTCAGCAGAATCTTGTTGAGCTTTGACTTCAACGGTCGTCGTGTTTGTTGTAAGGAATGAAGCGCAAGAAAAGATGCCGACGAAGAGTAGTAACAATCCCTTTCTGGAATTATTGTTATTCATGTGGACTCCCCCCCGTTGAAATATTTTGTAGAGAGGAAGCGATAGCATCTTTTATCTCTTTCAAGAATGTCGTTTCATTTGCGCCTCTGTAGCGGTCGTATTCTCTAAGTTGTGGAATGCCCTCTCCCTCGATCATACGGCTCCCGTCGAGCGGGATCACTTGACCGCCGCGTAGTTCGTAACCCGTGATGATCGAATAGGTTTTCACCTCCTCGTTACTTTTGAGGAAAAAGATGTACCTTCGTCCGGTCTGTGGCATTGATTGGTGCAGGAATCCTCGGACTATTATCTTGCCTGACGGCAAACGCACCCGCCCGCCATATCGCTCCACCGTAATAGCACAATCCGGCACTAAGGAGGCAGAGGCGGTGTTCTTGTATATGTCCTTTATCAGAACGGTAAATTCGGAGAAGACGTTTGTCTTATCATTAGAAATCTGCGCGCGGGCGTCGGTGACTTCCCCGATGGCGATAACGCTGCTTTGAGTTATCGGGAAAGCCGGTTCTACCGGAGAGTGTGCGGAAGGTGCTCCTAAACTTACCGCACCCGTTCCTTCCTGAAACATAAACAACTTAGTAGTCTCTGCATCACGATCCGTATTGTCGTAACGTTTATTTCTGGCGCGACGCCGCGCTCGCTCGTCGGGGTCGGAAGGTTCCGGGGCGTTCAGGTCGACAATCGGAAACTCTTCAAAGAATTTGTTTAGGTCGGGCTTGACATCCTGTGCGCGTGGGGTTGTTTGACTCCGGCTTTCAGGCGTTGTGGTCTTAACAACGAGTGCTCCAATCGCCAAGCATAACAAGAGAACCCAAAGATTTTTGTAAACTTTCATAAATATCTCCTGACGAGAGAAGTTCGTTAATTATGAGGTTGATGAACCCTGCGCGCATCATGTCAAGAGCGATTGAAGGGGAATTGCCTACTTATACGCCCCACTATGCTTATAGATCAAGAGCTTTTTAACAATGATTTGTATTTATTAAGTGGAGGTCAATTTTAGGCTTTATCAAGCATGTCGAGCGAGGCCAACCAAAACGCGCGCACAGTGTCTATAGCACCGACGCACTTTGAGCGAAGACGGGGCGAGAGAAGGAATTTGAGCGAGCCGAGCGAAAGCGAATTGATCGGGCGCGCACAGGCGGGCGACGCGGAAGCGTTCTCCGCTCTCGCGCGCGCCTACGAGCGGCGCATCTTCCTGCTCGCGCTGCATCATGCGCGCGACCGCCACAACGCCGAAGACCTCTCGCAGGAAGTGTGGCTCAAGGCTTTTCGCGCGATCAGGAATTTTCGCGGCGAGTCGAGTTTCTACACGTGGCTCAGGCAGATCACGATCAACACGTTCCTCAACCACTGCCGCACGCATGCGCACGGCGCACAGGTCATCGAACTCGACGCGTGGGAAGCTTCGAGGCGCGACGCGGCGCAGGCGAGTTCGAATGCGCCGCCGCTCATCCTTCAGCGCCCGCGCGGTCTGGAAGAGACGCTTGAGCAGCAATTCCTCGTCTCGCGCGTGATGGAGGCGCTCGGAGATTTGACCGCGCATCAGCGCCTCATCTTTTTGCTCAAGCACCAGGAGGGCATGACCTACGAAGAGATCGCCGCCGCCGTCGGCTGCTCGACGGGCACGACGAAGAAGGCTCTGTTTCGCGCCGTCCTGAAATTGCGCCGGCGTCTGGGCGTCGAAGTCGAAGCGGCGGAAACTTACGAGCCGCGCCCCTTTAGAAAAAGTTGTTAAGCCGGAGTATCAGCGATGCACGATTGCCGTCAGACAGAGGACAACTTAATCGATCTCATCTTCGACGAAGCGGACGCCGCGACGCGCTCGCGCCTTCTCAGGGAAGTCGAAGCATGCGGAGGGTGCGGCGCGCAGTACCGTTCACTCAAGGAGACTCTCGCCATTTGCGACGAGGCCGCCGCAGCCGCCGCGCCGAGCGAGAACTACTGGCCGCAGTATCACCAGAGGCTCAGCCGACGCCTCCTCCTCGACACGGCGAGCGACGTTCCAGCAGCAGCATCATTATCATCAGCGACGAACGGAAGTGTGCCGTTCTGGACACGACTGTTGAAAACTTCCATCCGCGTGCCCGCGCCGCTCGCGGCTGCCGCCATTCTTCTGCTCGTCGCGTCCTCAGTCCTCGCGCTCACGCTGCTTGCGCGCCCCGCGCCCGAACCCGTCGTGGTCGCCTCGCCGGACTCGTCGCTTGAGTCCGCGCCGCAAATAAAGTTCATCGAAGTGCCCGTCGTGCGGGAGAAGATCATCACGCAGACGGTCTACTTGCCGCGACGCGGCACAGACAACACGCGGCGCGACGCGGCGCGCGAAAACATTGCGGGAGTCAGGCGTCAAAACGCCGCTTCGCCGGACGCACCTGCCACGCCGCCCGTGCGCGCGAACCTCTCAGGCTTCAAGCCCGCCGGTGAAGTGAATTTACGCATCATCAAGGGGAGCGACGCGCGTGAGCAATAAAGCAAAACTCCGAATCTTCACCAGCTTCGCGTTGCTGCTGCTGTTGCTGTGCGGCGTGGACGGGAGCACGGGCGCGCAGCAGAAGTTGAGCGCGGCGGAGCGCGGTGGTGGTGGCGGCCAGTTCGTTATGCCGCTGCACGGCGAGGGCTTCATCGCTTTCCGCGTCGAGGCCGCGCGCGTGGACGCGCCGGATGTTCCGGTCAATCTGGGCGAGATTCAAGCGTCTCTGACGCCGCAGGTGCTGCTTGCGGACAACCACGTCGTCCATCGCGTGCTCGTGGACGCGCGCGGGAATTTCGTCTTCGGCTACGACCTCGTGGTCGAACCCGTCGCCGCGACGAAGCAGTTCAAAGTCTGCGTCAAACCCTTGAGCGCGGAGTTCGAGGAACAACTGCGCGCGCGCGCGATGGCTCTGAACGGGGCGGCGCGCGAACCGCAGACCGTCTCTACCCTGCCGCGCCAGTCGGGCGCGCAACTCGTGGACGACGGCGACGCCTTCGCGCTCGACCTGCTCGTCAACGCCGGGACGGGCGTGAAGATCGTGGATGTCGTCAAAGTCTCTTTCGACCGCGCGAAGCTGTGGAGCGCGCCGCCCCGCCGCACAGTTCCCTTGCGCGACTTCACGCTCGGCAACGTCGAACTGGCCGTGCGCGATTACAAGTTGCACATCAACGGCGAACTCGTCGGCGGCGGCGCGCGTCCGGCGCGCGGGTGCGCGGGCGCGCTCATCTGGTTCCACGTGCCGTCGCGCGGGCGCTTCATCTTCTCGCTGATTCCGCACGAGGGCTACGACTTCCGTAAGATTGGTATCATCGAGAACAACAAGATTTCCTTCACGTCGGGCGGCGACTTGTACGAATGGACTTCGAGCGCGCCCGTCGTGGGCACCAGCGGCGGCAACTGGAACCTGTGGGTGCTGCATGATGCAACTTACGTCTCCGACTTCGATTCGCAGGAGCAGATCGCGGGCGGCGCGGCGCGGCCAAACACGGCTTCGCCCGCGTGGCTCGAAGACCCTCTGGCGCGCTTGCGGCGCGAGCGGCGCGCGGAATTTGAGACGCGCGCGGGCGACCGGGCGAAACGAAATGTCAGACGCCCGCGCGTGCTCGTCGGCGGCGCGGATCGCATCGAGAACCTTTTGCCGAAGCGTTGAAGTTCGGGCGCTTCGAGCCGCCCGCCGAACACGACAAGCTCAAACCGAAGAAGTGATCGCTCGCCAGTCGCGCGCTCTTGCTTTTCGGCAAAGGATATTCACGCACAAAGTTCGCTCGACCGGAAGGCCACTTGCGGTCTGACACTGCGAACGCCGAACTAACCACTCGCTAAGGAGACAATTCGATGAACAAGCAACACGGCTGCGCGGCAGCCTTAGTCTTTCTGTGCCTATTTTTCGCCGACGCCGCTGTACGTGCGCAGGCGACGGACGCGCCGAAGGTCGAAGTGGGCGTGCAGTTCACGTCGCTCACCATGAGCGAGATTCGCAGCACGACCGAGCCGGGCGTCGGCGCGCGCGTCACCTATAACCTGACGGACAACGTCGCGCTCGAAGCGCAGTTTGACTTCTTTCCCGGTACCAACCGCTTTCGCGGCTTTCGCAACAGCGGGCAGATCACGCAGGGTTTGTTCGGCGTCAAGGCCGGGAAACGCTATGAGAAGTTCGGCCTCTTCGGCAAAGTGCGCCCCGGCTTCACGAGTTTCAGTTCCGGCAGACTCGACATCGCGGTCTTCAATCCGTCGCCCGATCCCCTTTCCAGCCCGGGCTTCGTCTCCGTAGATCACAGGGAGACGCACTTCGCCACCGATGTCGGCGCGGTGCTCGAATTTTATCCCACGCGCCGCATCGTCACGCGCTTCGACGCGGGCGACACTATCATCCGCTACGGCGACACGACGCGCTCGAGCATCAGGGATACAGGAGGGCTTCAGTCGATCCCGATTCGCGGCGAGACGAAGCACAATTTTCAATTCAGCGCAGGCATCGGCTTCCGCTTCTGACACTCACGCCGGATGCCGCGAAGCGACGACAACAGGCAACAGCTACGAACGGTCGGCAGTTAAGAGCCTCGCTCATAAGCGCGCGGCGGATGACAACGATAAAGCTACGAAGCCCCGCAGGAGGGGCGACTCATTCAAATGTGAA
>DASQDV010000342.1:0-4203 GCA_035633995.1 Pyrinomonadaceae bacterium
TTCCCCGCCCCGTTCGGCCCGGCGATGATGAAGACTTGCGGCGGCGAATCAGACATCGAACCTCACGCGCGGTATTGACGCTCGACCGCCTCGATCTTCGCCACGCGCTTGCGGTGTCGTTCCTCTTTGATCTCGGTCGCCAGCCAGGCGGTGACGATCTCGCGCATCTCTGCGGGCGTGATCGTGCCGCTGCCGAGCGAGAGCACGTTGGCGTCGTTGTGTTCGCGTGAGTTGACGGCGACGCGGACGGAGTAGCAGGCGGCGGCGCGCACGCCCGGCACTTTGTTGGCCGTCATCGCCGAGCCGACGCCCGCGCCGTCTATGACGATGCCGAGATCGCATTCGCCGTCGGCGACGGCGCGTGCGACCGCGTGCGCGAAGTCGGGATAGTCAACCGCGTCGGTCGAGTTGGTGCCGAAGTCGCGGACGCGGTGGCCGAGTTCGGCGAGGTGTGTTTTCAATTCTTCCTTCACAGGGTAGCCGCCGTGATCCGCGCCGACGGCGATGGCCTTGCTCTCGCGCGAACCGCGACGCGCCGCGCGGCGCACGAGTTCGATGCCCTGCTCGCGCACGATGTCGGCGGCCAGCGGGGTGAGCCGCGCGCCTTCAGCGACGCGCAGGCGCGCGCCCCTTTCAAGGCCGCGCACGTCCGCCTCGGTGATGACCGTCTTCGAGGATTCGTCGCGCGCGATGGGCTTCTCGTCCGGCGCGCTCGCAGACTTTGCGCCCGCTTGCGGCAGCACGGTGGTCGTAGCGCGCGGCGGCGCGGGCGTTGCGACGGGCGGCGGCGACGACGAGGCGGCGGGCGCGCTCGCAGATGAAGGCGACGCTGTTTGAGACGCGTGCCCGCTCTCTTCTTCCGGCAGCGCGTTGTCGAGCACTTCGCGCACGAGGGCGCGGACGCGGTAGCGTGTGGATTGTTCGTCAGACATAAGATTGGATGTTAGCCGTTAGCTTTTGTCCTGCTGGCACCTGATAGCTAACAGCTTCTCACTTCATTGACCTCCGGCGAGCGGCTACTTTAGTATGTCGCACCAGACGGCGCGGGCGCAAACCGTGTCGCTTCAGAAGTCGCAATTTTAAGCTCCGACATTTTCGCACATGCCCGTTCACAAGGAGGCCGCCCCGTGTCAGCTTCGTCCGCACCCGTCCCCAGCGAGTTCACCAACGACAACCTCGAACCGATGTTCAGCGCCGAACAAATCCAGACGCGCATCTCGGAGATCGGCGCGGAGATAGCGCGCGACTACGCGGGGCGCAACCCGCTGTTGCTCGGCGTCCTCAAAGGCGCGTTCATCTTCCTGAGCGACCTGATGCGCGCCATAGACATGCGCGTCAGCGTGGAGTTCATGGCAATCTCAAGCTACGGCGCGTCCACGCGCTCGTCGGGCGAGGTCAAGATCGTGAAAGATTTGGACGTGCCGATTGAGGGGCGAGACATTCTCGTCGTCGAAGACATCGTTGACACGGGGCTGACGCTCTCTTACCTGATGGCTAACCTGCGTTCGCGCGGCGCGTCGAGCGTCAAACTCGCCGCGCTCCTCAACAAACAGGAGCGGCGTCTGCGCGAAGTGCAGATAGACTATCTCGGCTTCAACATCCCGGACGCCTTCGTCGTCGGCTACGGGCTGGATTTCGCCGAACGCTACCGCAACTTGCCCTACATCGCCGTCATCAAAGACCCCTCAAAACAGTGACAGGCGACGGGCGACAAGTTAAAGCAACATGTCTTTCTAACTTGTCACCTGTCACCTGTCGCCTGTCACTTAAATAATTTCTGACAGAAAGCTCTCGCCCGCCGCGAGTTTCAGATTGAAGTTTTCGGCGATGGTCTGTCCCATGTCGGCGAGCGAGCGGCGCGTGCCGAGATTGACTCCGGCGCGTGCGCGTTGGCCGTAGGCGAGGAGCGGGACGTATTCGCGCGTGTGGTCGGTGCCGCGATAGGTCGGGTCGTTGCCATGATCGGCGGTGATGATGAAGAGGTCGCGTTCCCGCATCGCGGCTTCGATTTCGGGAAGCCGCGCGTCGAAATGTTCGAGGGCGCGGGCGTAGCCTTCCACGTCGCGGCGATGGCCGTAGAGCATGTCGAAGTCAACGAGGTTGGTGAAGATGAGGCCGCGCGTGCGTTCGTCGCGGAGCGCGCTCACGGTCTGGTCAATTGATTGGTCGTTGTTCTTGGCCTTCAAGTCCTGCGTCGCGCCGACGGAGTCGTAAATCGAGGCGATCTTGCCGATGCAAACCACATCGAGCTTGGCGTCGCTCAAGGCGACGAGCAGGTTTTCGCGCGGCGGCGGGACGGCGTAGTCGTGCCGGTTCTCCGTTCGCTGAAACGCGCCCGTCGTGCCGACGAAGGGGCGTGCGATAACGCGCCCGACTTCGTGCTCGCCTCTCAGTATGCGCCGCGCCGTCTCGCAAATCTCGTAGAGGCGTTCGACCGGAATCACCTCTTCGTGCGCGGCGATCTGGAAGACGGAATCGGCGGACGTGTAGACGATGGGCTTGCCCGTGCGGACGTGTTCCGCGCCGAGTTCCTTGATGATCTCCGTCCCCGATGCGGGGTAGTTGCCGAGCACGCCGGGCACGCCCGTCTCGGCGACGAAGCGCGCGAGCACGTCTGCGGGGAAGCCTTCCGGGTAGGTGGGGAAAGCCTCGTCTAAAATTATTCCGGCCATCTCCCAGTGCCCCGTCGTCGTGTCCTTGCCGTTCGATTGCAGGGCGCAGCGGCCATAAGAGCCGCGCGGATTTTCTGCGGGCGGGACATGCGCCAGCGGGCGCACGTTGCCGAGCCCGAGCGATTGCAAGTTGGGCAGGCGCACCTCGCGCGACGCGCAGATGTGGCCGAGCGTGTCCGACCCCGCATCGCCCCACGCCGCCGCGTCCGGCATCTCGCCCATGCCGAGACTGTCGAGCACAATCAGGACGATGCGATCAAAGTTTGTAGGTTGATTCATAAGATGTCGTGTATGCGTTTGTCAGATGCGCCGCCGGTTATCATTGCGTGCTCACCCTCGCTAAGACTTCTGCGTTCGAGTTGTACTCTACTTTCTTCCCCGAATGTTCATCGTAGAGTTTGCGATGCGCTTGCAGGGAAAACTCGTCGTCTCTGGTTTCATATTCCCGCACCCACCCGATGAGCATCTGTAAGTTCGCGTCCTGCGCCTCGCGGCTCGGATACTTGTGCGGCTCCCAGGGACGCGCCAGGCAATTCTGTATGCACGCTTCAATGCCCGGGTTGAGAAAGATCATTTCGGTGCAATGAGCCGCCGCTTCCTTGAGCAGGCGGGAATAGCAGCCTTCGATCACCCAGCCCTCAGACCCCTCTATAAACCGCATCAATTCACGCCTGCTCTCCGCATGTTCGACCCTGACGCCCGGCTCATCCGCTTTCCAGGCGATCACATCAAGGTCAAGGTGCGGCGCTTGATGGAGACTCGCCAAAGTCATAGCCAGGGTTGATTTCCCCGAGCCTGAATTTCCGAAAATGATAATTCTCTCCATGTCATCTCGGGAAGCGTCTAACTTTTCGGCGCTTGATAGCCTTCGCGGGCGGTGACTTGCGCGCCTTGCAGGCCGCGCACTTCGACTTTGATTGAGCGAAAGCGCCCGTCGCGCGACTTGTTGGTCGAGTAATAGCCGAGGCTGTACTGCTTGCCGATGTCGGCGGCGACCTGTGCGAAGGCGGCGCGCGCGTCGCGCAGGTCGGCGGCGTTGAAGGTCTTGCCGCCGGAGTCGCGCGCGAGTTCAGCCATCTCGCGGCGTGCGAGTTGATAGAGCGAGCGGCTGATCTGCATGCGCTCGAACGGCCCCATCTGGCAGAAGTTTGTGTAGTCGGCCACTTCGGCGCGCGGGTCGAAGATTTTGCGGTAGCGTTGCAATTGCACGCGCGACAAACTCAAACGCCCGTCGTCCTGACAGTCGCGCATCAGTCGTTCTTCGACAAACTCTTCCGTGTTGACCTGTATGAAATAGGCGAGCGTGCCCGTCTGTTGCAGGCGCGCGCGCACTTCCGCGAAGTCGGCGGCGCTCGTGGAATCAACTCCGTCGGTCAACGCGACGAGAGCGCGACGCCCGCGCAAATTGGCGCGCGGCGGCTCGCGAAAGACTTCCGTGACGACGCGTTCCAGCGCGTCGTAGAAGGGCGTGCCGTTGCTCGAACCGATGCTCTCGATAGCCTGTTGGAGGGCGGCGCGGTCGTCCGTCAAA
>DASQDV010000343.1:0-3032 GCA_035633995.1 Pyrinomonadaceae bacterium
TCGAAGGCCGCCCCACGCTCAAGGCTTCCAACACGCCGGAGAAATCAACGCTGCCCGGACAACTACAGGTCTTTCGCGGCGCGGACGCCGATGGCAACTACGTCGGCGACATCGTCGGGCTTGAGGGCGAGGAGGTGGAAATCGCGGGCGCGGTCTCAGTCGAACCGCTCCTCGTGCCCTTCTGGGAGCGCGGTCGCTACGAGTCCATCCCGTCCATCACCAAACAGAAAGCCTGCGTCGAGGAGCAACGCGCGCGCTTCCGCGACATCGAACACTACCCGCACGCGCTCAGCGACAAACTACGCCACTTGCGCGACGAACTGGCGGCGCGTATGCGCGCCGACGACTCGAACTGGCAGGCCGTCCTGCAACTGCCGGAAGAACTCGCGGCCACACGTTCTTGAATTCCCCGACTCCAAGTTTACGCATGCCGGAACACAAGCCCCTCCCGCTCAACTGGTCGAAGAGAAAACTGCGCCTCGTTAAACTCGCGATGCTCCTCGTCGCGCTCTTGACGGGTCTGCTCATCGCCGAGATCGCGCTGCGCGTCGTCGGCTACACCTACCCCATCTTTTATTCGACCGACACGGTGCGCGGCTATGCGCTGCAACCCGGCGCGTCCGGCTGGTCTCGCCAAGAGGGCGAAGCCTACGTCCGCGTCAATGCCGACGGCCTGCGCGACCGCGATCACGCGAAGGCGAAGCCCGCCGGTACCCTTCGCATCGCCGTGCTCGGCGACTCCGACGCGGAGGCTCTGCAAGTTCCGCTCGAAGACGCTTTCTGGGTCTTGATGGAACAAAGGCTGCAAGCTTGTCCCGCCTTCGCCGGGCGGCGAATCGAAGTGATCAACTTCGGCGTCTCCGGCTACGGCACGGCGCAGGAACTCCTGACGCTGCGCCAGAAGGTCTGGGACTACGCGCCCGACATCGTCCTCCTTGCCCTCACCACCAACAACGACATCACCGACAACCTGCGCGCGCTCAAACGCACGGACGAGATTCCCTACTTTGTCTATCGCGACGGCCAACTCGTGCTCGACGATTCCTTCCGCAACACGCGCGCGTTTCGCCTCCGCCACTCCGCGCTCAACCGCGCGGGACGCTGGATCAGAGACAACCTGCGCGTCATACAGGCTTTTCTTCAGGGACACTACACGCTGAAAAATTACCTCGCGTCGAAGCGCGCGCCCGCCCTCGTCCTGCCGCACGCGTTCATCTCTCCCCTCGCACACGCGCAAACCGCAAACGCCCCCGCGCAAACCGCTAATGCCCCCGCGCAAACCGAGAAGCCGCGCGCCGTAGTTATCTCCGACGAACTCGGCATAGACAATCTTATCTATCGCGAGCCTGCGGACGATACCTGGCGCGAGGCCTGGCGCGTGACGGAAGGCTTGCTCCTGCTCATGCGCGACGAGGTCGGCGCGCGGGGCGCGAAGTTCGTGGTCGTGACCTTGAGCAACGGCGTGCAGGTTCACCCGCAGCCCGCCGCGCGCGCGGCCTTCCTGCGCCGCGTCGGCGCAACCGATATCTTCTACCCGGACGCGCGCATCCGCTCGCTCGGCGAGCGCGAAGGCTTTCCCGTCGTCACGCTCGCGCATGGGCTACAGCAATACGCCGAGCAGCATCAAGCGTTCCTTCACGGCTTCGGGCGCGACATCGGCAACGGCCACTGGAACGCTCTCGGCCACCGCGTCGCGGGCGAACTGCTCGCGCAAAAAATGTGCGAAACGCTGGCTCAGGATTAAGACGCGGCTTCGCTCGGGTGTGCCTGAGTATTATTCGGTGAGTTGTGTGTGAAAAGGTCTTCACAGATGTCTAGAAATCGCGGGCTGACGCTGGGGAAGTTTGCGCCGCTGCACAAAGGCCATCAATTCCTGATCGAGACCGCCCTGTCCGAAATGGACGATTTGACGGTCATCATCTACGACTGCCCGGAGACGACCCCCGTGCCGCTGCGTGTGCGCGCCGGCTGGATCAAAAAGCTATACCCGAACGTGCGGCTCGTAGAGGCATGGGACGGCCCCGTCGAGGTCGGCGATACGACGGAGATCAAGAAGCGGCACGAGGACTACATACTCAAGCAACTCAACCTCGGCGGGTTTACACACTTTTACTCCAGCGAATTCTACGGCGAGCATATGAGCATCGCGCTCGGAGCCGTTAACCGGACGCTTGATCGCGGGCGCACGACGGTTCCCGTTTCCGCAACCGAGATTCGACAGAACCCTTATGCCTTCCGCCAATATCTGCACCCGCTGGTTTACCGCGACCTGATCGCCAACGTCGTCTTCCTCGGCGCTCCCTCGACAGGCAAGACGACTCTCGCCGCGAAGCTGGCGCAAAGTTTCGCGTCGGTCTGGATGCCGGAATACGGGCGCGAATACTGGGCGGCGCATCAGGTCGAGCGCCGCCTCACCCTCGCGCAGTTGGTCGAGATTGCGAAAGGCCATCTGGTGCGCGAAGAAGCGCTGTTGCAACAATCCAACCGCTACCTGTTTACAGACACTAATGCGCTCATCACTTATGTCTTCTCGCTCTACTATCACGGCACGGCTGCGCCCGAACTATCGGCGCTGGCCGACGAGGCCGCCGCGCGTTACGATCTGGTCTTCCTCTGCGAGCCGGACATCCCTTACGATGCGACATGGGATCGCTCCGGCGAAGCGAACCGCCTGATCATGCACAAGCAGATCGTCGGCGAACTGGCGCAACGCAAAATCCCCTACTTTTCGCTTTGCGGCGCGCTCGACGCGCGCGTCGCTCAGGTCAAAAGAGTGTTAGAGAAGTTCGTTAAATACGAGAATCCGGCGTCGCATTTCGCGCCGCGCGAATAAATTTTGCGCGCGAGATAGGAGCGATCAAGTCGCGTGCTCGAATATCTGAGCGTCAACAAAATTGCCTTTACGCTGATGGGCTACCCCATGAGCTACATCGAGTTTTGCGGCACGCTTTTTTATTTATGGTCGGTGTGGTTGATGGTTCGGCGGCGCATATTGACGTGGCCGGTGGGCATCGTCAGCGTGCTGCTCTATG
>DASQDV010000344.1:0-4790 GCA_035633995.1 Pyrinomonadaceae bacterium
ATCGCCAACCGCGACCAGAGCGTAGTCGCCACTGGGAAATAAAAAGTGATGAGTGATGAGCGATGGGTGATGAGTAAGAGCTTCTGTCTTTAACTCATCACTCAACGCTCAACGCTCATCACTCGCCTTTACCGCCTTGACATGCCTGCGCGTGGACGTGTACATTTTCGATCTACCCGGTCAAGCGTCGGGTGATTACCGGATCACGCGGGTGATCCACGGGCACGACAGAAACCGAAACCTTTTTTAAGCCTTTTCAACTTCTAGACGGCTCGCAATCCCCGCCTCGTCCCCTCTGGATCATCCGGCAATCACCCCCACATCGCCAGCAGAGTAGGCCGCGCCACTTATGTCACGACGGGCGCGGTTGACCCGTGAGTGCATGATGAACGTTTGAACGGGGAGGCGCGAAAGTTCTTCAACGCGCCGCGAATTTCGCGAGGAGTCCAAGAGCCTGCATGTCCACTGAAGATAACAAGCTGAGCGCAAGCGAAGCTACCAACGAAAACTCACCAACCGCCGCCGCGAGCGACGCACCCGAAGCAGTCGAACAATCGACCGCTTCCTCTTCGACGCCGGCCACCGCCGCCGCAGCGCCCACCACCGCACCGGCAGCACCAACAACTACTACTGCTTCTTCCGCGCCCGCCGCCGCCGCCACGACCCGCGCGCCCGCTGAGGACGACGACGATGACGACGATGAGCAGCGTTCGGGCGGCGATTTCGATTTCGGCGCGATGCTCGACCAGTACGAGCAGGAACAGGCCGCATTTCAGGAAGGCTCGGTCGTGCGCGGTACGGTCGTCGGCATCAACGACCGGGGTGTGCTCATCGACTTCGGCTTCAAGTCCGAGGGACTCGTTGACCAGCAAGAGTTCACCGAGAACGGCGAGTTGACCGTGAAGCGCGGCGACGAGGTGGAAGTGCTCATCAAGAGCATGGAGTCGCAGGAGGGGCAGCCGATCCTTTCGCGCGCCGACGCCGTGCGTATGCGCGCGTGGGACGAACTGGAAAAAGCGCATCGCGACGGCACGCCCATCAAGGGGCGCATCATCGAGCGCGTCAAGGGCGGCCTGCGCGTGGACGTTGACGGCGTCGACGCATTCCTGCCGGGCTCGCAGGTTGACTCGCGCCCCGTCCGCAATCTCGAAAGCTTTCGCGGTCAGGAGATCGAGGCGAAGGTCATCAAACTCAACCGCAAGCGCTCGAACGTCGTGCTGTCGCGCAAGGCCATCCTCGACGAGCAGAACGAAGGCCGCAAAGGTGAGACGCTCGACAACCTCGAAGAGAGCATCATTGTTGACGGCCAGATCAAAAATCTGACCGACTACGGCGCGTTCGTCGACCTCGGCGGCATTGACGGTCTGCTCCACGTGACGGACATGTCTTGGGGACGCCTCCAGAACCCGGCGGAGTTGTTCAAAGTCGGCGAAACCGTGCAGGTCAAGGTCTTGAAGTTCGACCGCGAGCGCGAGCGCGTGAGCCTCGGCTACAAACAGCTTCAACCCGACCCCTGGGAATCGGTCGAGGAGCGTTTCATCATCGGCAGCAAGGTGGGCGGCAAAGTCGCCAGCGTGACGGACTACGGCGCATTCGTCGAACTCGAACCGGGCGTCGAAGGTCTCGTGCATGTCTCCGAGATGAGTTGGTCGAAGCGCATGAAACACCCGTCGAAGCTCGTCAACGTCGGCGACACGGTAGAGGCCGAAGTGCTCGGCGTCGATCCGAAGGCGCGGCGCATCAGCCTCGGCATGAAGCAGATGCAGGCCAACCCCTGGCAGACCCTGCGCGAGCGTTACCAGATCGGCACGCGCGTCTCGGGACGGGTGCGCAACCTGACGGACTTCGGCGCATTTATCGAGGTCGAGGACGGCGTTGACGGGCTTGTACATGTCTCCGACATTTCGTGGAACAAGCGCATCAAGCATCCGGGCGAGGTGTTGAAGAAGGGGCAGGAGATCGAGGCCGTCATCACCAATATTGATACGGAGAACCGTCGCCTGTCGCTCTCGATCAAAGACACCGAACCGAGTTCCTGGGATCGTTTTGTCAACGAGCACAAGCCGGGCGACATCGTGCGCGGTCGCATCACGCGCTTCGCCAATTTCGGCGCGTTTGTCGAGTTGGATGAAGGTCTCGAAGGCTTGTGTCACATCTCCGAACTGTCGGAAGAACGTGTGGACAAACCCGAAGATGTGGCGCAGGTCGGGCAGGAGATGGATTTCCGCGTGCTGCGCATCGAGCAGGACAACAAGAAGATCGGACTTTCGGCGCGTGCCGCCACGAGCGACGAACCCGTCATCGACACGAAGAGTTATTCGACGGAAGCGAAGGGCGGCATGGCCTCGCTCGCGGAACTCGGCAATTTCTTCGCCACCTCTTCGTCGTCGGGTGGTTCGACTTCCAGCCGCGAAAGCAGCAGCGAGCCTTCGGGTGGCGAAAGCAGTAAGCCTGTGACGGAACAGTCCGGCGCTGCCGAATCCTCTGCAAGCACGGCTAACGTGGGAGAAGCGTCTTCCGCCGACGCGGCTGCGACCACTGCCGACAGCGCCAGCGCCGTCGCTGCGGACGCCACCGTCGCCGACAACAGCGACGCCGCAACGTCGTCAGCCACCGCCGCCGGCGGTGACAACGCCGAAGCGTCCGCCGACAGCGGCGGAACTGCTGCGGCTCGCGGCGCGGCCAACGAAAGCGAAGGCTAAGCGGCAAGTTGATTAGAACGGAAGCCCCGTGCCCTGGTTCGTCTGTGAAGATGAGTTATGGGCGCGGGGTTTCTGTTTTGGGCGCAAGCATAAATGTGGAAAGGGAAGCAGGCCGGTGCAGGGTCGAGCCGTTTTCCTTTCAACGCGCTCGTCGCGCACGCCGCGACGGGGCACTGCGAGCGCCCCCTCCGCCGCTGTAAGCTATTGCCTGAGAGATATTTCCGTCTTGCGGGGAACTCATAACTTCTGCTACTGTACAGAGCAGTTCCAGAGATTCCGGCAGCGTCACGGCACGCCTTGAAGATACGCCGCGACAGCCTCTTTGAGTGGTGAATTGTGAAAGGTAAATGTATGACGAAAGCGGAGTTGGTCGAGGATGTCGCGCGCGCGGCAGAATTGACCAAGAAGGATGCGGAGCGTCTGGTCGAGATCGTCTTCGAGAGCATCATCGAGACGCTCAATCAGGGCGAGAAGATCGAGTTGCGCGGCTTCGGCAGTTTTCGTGTGCGTGAACGCGGCGCGCGGCGCGGGCGCAACCCCAAGACCGGCGACCCCGTAGACATCCCCGCCAAGCGCGTTCCTTATTTCAAACCCGGCAAAGAGATGAAAGAGTTGATCAACGAACAAACTCACGCCGCGCCCTCCGACGGCGATTCGGCCACGACCGAGGCGGGCGGCACCCCGACGACCAACGCCGGGCAGGACGACGGAAGCGGCAGCAGCAACAACAACGGCGGCAGCGATTTGCCTCCCATTCATTGAAATATCGGCGGCGCTTCAGGGGAGAACGGCGAACGTGGACAGATTATGGACGCCCTGGCGCTATCAATACATCACGGGCGAAGGCGTTAAGAAAGCCGCCGACCTGGACGCTTCCCCCGATGCCTCCTGCATCTTCTGCACGCTCCCGCAGGAAGACCCCGCACAGGACGAACGCAATTTCATCATCCACCGTGCCCGGCACAATTTCATAGTCCTCAATCTCTACCCCTACACTTCCGGCCATCTTCTCGTCATCCCCTACGAACACACTTCCGAACTCGACACGGTAGCGAAAGCGACGACCGACGAGTTGATGGATTTGACGAAACGCGCGCAGACCATCCTGCGCGCGGCTTACGTCCCCGACGGCTTCAACCTCGGCATGAATCTGGGGCGCGCGGCGGGCGCAGGCGTCGCCGGACACATCCACCTGCACATCATGCCGCGTTGGGCGGGCGACGCTAATTTTATGAGCACCGTCGCCGAAACGCGCGTCCTCCCCGAAGACCTCCCGACCACTTACAAAAGGCTACGCGGACAGTTTTAAAACAGCGACAGGTGACGGGTGACAGGTAACAAGTCAGAGCAAAGCTGGTCTTTTGTGCCGACTAATCACCAGTTACTCGTTACTTGTCGCTGTTCTTATCACTTTCTCGTGACCGCTTCGTCTTCCACTTCGCCGCCCTTGCTGATGGGAACTTCGGAGGTTTTGTAGCCGATGCCGCGTTCTTCGGTGTCGAGGTCGGCCTGCGGGAGTTGCTGGAGCGCGCCGGTGACGGGCGGCGGGTTGAAGCCGGGATAGTCTATGCGCGCATGATAGATGGCGACGAGCGAGGCGATCATGGATTCCTTGATCGTCGTCAGTTCGCGCAGGGAAAGATCGCATTCGTCGAGTTGGCCGTCGCTGACGATGGCGTCGAAGATTTTGCTGACGATGCTGCGTATGTTTTCAGGGTCGGGGCGCGCGAGCGAACGCGCCGCCGCCTCACACGAATCGGCCAGCATCATGATCGCAGATTCTTTGAACTGCGGGCGGGGGCCGGGATAGCGAAACTCCGCTTCGTTCACGCGGTCGCCGTGAATGGCCTGCGCCTGCGCTTTGCGCAGGAAATAGTGGAGCGTGCGCGTGCCGTGATGCTGCGGGATGAAGGCGGCGATCTTAGCGGGCAGCCCGATCTCTTTGGCGAGTTTCAGCCCGTAGGTGACGTGGCTCGTGATGATCTTCGCGCTGCTCGAAGGGCGCAGGCGGTCGTGCGGGTTCGTGCCCGTCTGGTTCTCTACGAACATGTCGGGCGCGGCGAGTTTGCCGATGTCGTGATAGAGCGC
>DASQDV010000345.1:0-3116 GCA_035633995.1 Pyrinomonadaceae bacterium
CTCGAAACGCTTGATCTCTTCTTGCAGGTTGATCGCGCCGGGGTTGACGCCAACGCCGATGCAAAAAGAGGTCGGGCAGCCGATGGGGTTGTTGCCGAGGTCGAGGCCGTGATTGAGTTTGTTGACCATGTTGGTCAGGCCAATGGAGTCTATATCGAAGACGGCGGTGGCGTCCGGGTAAGGCCCCATCTTCGGCGGGTCGCCGGTGATCAGGAGCAGGTTGCGCAGGCCGAGCGCCGCCGCGCCCAGAAGGTCGGACATCATGCCGAGCAAATTGCGGTCGCGGCAACAGTAATGAAGCACGGCTTCAAGGCCGATCTCGCGTTCGACAAGCAAGGCTGTGGCCTGCGCGCTCATGCGCGTCTGCGCGCGCGGCCCGTCGGGGATGTTGACGGCGTTGACCCCGGCGGTCTTGAGCAGGCGGATTTGATCGAGCGTCTTGGCGGCGTCGCAGCCTTTCGGCGGAAGCACTTCGACGGTCGTGACGAACTCGCCGCGCGCGAGGCGGCGTGCCCAGTTGGAACGCTCCTCCATCGGCACGACCTGAATGTCTGCGGGCTGCAACTCTTCGACGCGCACGGGCTGCGTCGGTTTGAAGGCGGCGCGGGCGGCGCGCGGCGAGACGGCGCGCACGGCGTCGGAGATGAGTTTGATGTGCGCGGGCGTCGTGCCGCAGCAGCCGCCGATGACTTTGACGCCCGCCTGAATCAGGCGCTTCGCGTACTTCGCCATGTATTCCGGCGAGCACATGTAGAACTGTCGCCCCTGCACATCGCGCGGAAGCCCCGCGTTCGGCTGCGCAGCCAGACGCTTGTCCGTCACGGCGCGCATCCGCTCGATGGCCGTCAGCACGTCCGCCGGGCCGACACCGCAGTTGAGGCCGATCACGTCCGCGCCCCATTCGTCGAGGCGCGTGGTGAAGACTTCGGGCGTCGTGCCGTAAGAGGTATTGCCGTCAGACAGGATCGTCATTTGCGCGACGACGGGCAGGTCGCACAGTTCGCGCACGGCCTGTAGCGCCTGTCGCATCTCGGAGATGTCGGAGAAAGTTTCAAGGACGAAGAGATCAACGCCGCCTTCGAGGAGCGCGGAAACTTGCTCCTTGAACATGTCCTTCGCTTCGACGAAAGAGGTGGGGCCGTAAGGCTCTATGCGGAGTCCGAGCGGGCCGATGGCGCCCCCCACGTAGCAACGCTCGCAGGCGGCCTCGCGCGCCAGTTGCGCCGCCGTGATGTTGATCTTGCGGAGGCTCGCTTCCAGCCCGTACTGCTGCAAGTTGTGGGCGGTCGCGCCGAAGGTGTTCGTCTCGATGACATCCGCGCCCGCGCGCACATACTCCTGATGCACTTCGCGCACGAGATCGGGATTCGTCAGGTTCAACTCGTCGTAGGAGCGATTGATGTAGACGCCCTTCGCGTAAAGCTGCGTGCCCATCGCGCCGTCAAACACCGTGATCTGATCGCTCGCCAGTAAGTCTCGAAAGTTTTCCATAGAGAAACTGTCAGTAGTCAGTTGTCAGTAGTCCGTCGCCAGTTGTTCGCACTCGTCGTTAGCGATTCGTTCTGCGAGTCAGAAAATAACGGATAACTGACAACGGACAAAACAAAAATTCCCGCGCCAAACAACGCGGGACTTCAAAAAAGCGTCTTGAAGTTAAGGATGCTCTCAGGTAAGAGCCGTGCTGTTTAGCTGTTTATTTTACGTGGCCGCAAGTCGCCTTAACTCACCACGTCTTTGCTCAACGCGCTTATACTCGTGTCAGCCCGCGACTGTCAAGCGCGGCAAACGGCGTCGCGGGGCGGGGAACTCGTCGTTTTGCCTTGAAACCCGCCGCCTTCGCGCCGCGTATCAACGCGCACCGTCTTGACAGACGCGCCCGATTTTGGCTGAATGCTTGCAGCGTCTAAAAGTAAATTAGTGATATCCACTCCGGTCATCAAAAATGGCTCCGCGTTCAACTGAAATGGCTGTTAGCTATTAGCTGTCGGCTTCGAGCCGGACACGAAAAGCTAACAGTTGAAAGTTCACAGCTAATAGCTGCTTTTCAGGAGAATCTCATAGTGCGAAACCGCCAGAAACTTTTCACACTCGCCTTTGTACTTCTCAGCATATCCTCCGCCGCCTTCGCGCAGGAGAAATTGCTGACCATTGACGAACTCTTCGACCCGTCGCCCGCCAAGCGCGTCAACTTCAGCGGCACGACGCCCAACCCGCGCTGGCTCAAGGACGGCAAAAGCTATCTCGTCGCGGGCGACCCGACGAAACCGGGCACGCCGCGCCTGCTGCGCGTCAACGCGCTGACGGGCGACTCCGCCGCCTTCTTCGACGCGGCCAGGATGGAGGCGGCGCTCGCCGCGCTCCCCGGCATGTCGAAGGACGACGCGCGCCGCCTCGCCAACCGCACCAACTACCAGATGAACCCGGCGCAGACGGGCGCGCTGCTCAATCACGCCAACGATCTCTTCTATTACGAGTTCGGCGCGGAGCGCGCGTGGCGTCTAACGAACAGCCCCGACGAAGAGGTGGGCGAGGCGTTCAGCCCCGACGGGCGCATGGTCTCCTACGTGCGCGGCAACAACATCTACATTGTCGATCTGGCCGCGCAGAAGGAGCGTGCTTTGACGAGCGACGGCTCGCCGAAAATTCTCAACGGGCGGCTCGACTGGGTCTATCAGGAGGAACTCTACGGGCGTGGCAACTTCGAGGGCTACTGGTGGAGTCCCGATTCGACCATGCTCGTCTATTTGCGTCTCGACGAAACTCCGGTGCATGAGTTTGCGGTCGTGGATCACATCCCCGTCAGGCAGGAGTTGGAGATTACGCCTTACCCGAAGGCGGGCGACCCGAACCCCATCGTCAAACTCGGCATCGTCAACGCATCGGGCGGTGCGACGCGCTGGGTTGACACGGGCAAGTACATGCCCGCAGACCTCCTGATCACGCGCGTCGGCTGGACGCCCGACAGCCGCAAGGTCATCTTCAGCGCGCAGGATCGCGAGCAGAAGTATCTCGACCTGAATCTCGCCAACGCTTCCGACGGCAAGACCACGATGCTCTTCCGTGAGGAGACCAAAGCGTGGGTCGAGGCGAAGGACGACAACCCGCGCTGGCTGAAA
>DASQDV010000346.1:0-2761 GCA_035633995.1 Pyrinomonadaceae bacterium
CGTCACTTTTCACTCGTCACTGTTTTTCAGGTCTTTGAACGACTTCACGGGGCGGTGGTGATGTTTGCATCAGGTGGGGGGCCGGATGCGCCCCATCGTCCCGTGTTGCTAGCAGAGTCGGTCGGCTATCTCGCGCCGGAGCGCGGCGGGCTGTTCGTTGACGCGACGCTCGGCCTGGGCGGCCACAGCGAAGCGTTGCTGGAATCCTCGCCGCAAGTGCGCGTCGTCGGCATTGATCGTGACCCGGAGGCGTTGCAGTTCGCAAAAGCGCGGCTGGCAGGATTCGGCGAACGCTTCCGCGCCGTGCACGCGAACTTCAAAGAAATTGAGCGCGTGCTAGCCGATGCGGGCGAGCCGGATGTGAGCGGGGTGCTGGCAGACCTCGGCGTGTCGTCGCTCCAGTTCGACGCTGCGGAGCGCGGATTCAGTTTTCGCCACGACGCGCCGCTCGACATGCGTATGAACGCGTCGGGCGACGAGGAGGAGACGGCGGCGGAACTTCTCGCGCGGCTGCCGGAAGAAGAGATCGCGCGCGTCATCTTTGAATACGGCGAGGAGCGCAAGTCGCGTCGCATCGCGCGTTGGATCGTTGAAAGGCGCGAAGAGGGGCGGGCGATTGAGACGACGACCGAACTGGCGGAACTCGTCGCGCGCGCCGTCGGATACAAGCGCACGGATCGCATTCATCCGGCGACGCGCACGTTTCAGGCGCTGCGCATCGCCGTCAACCACGAACTCGAAGGGCTGGAAGCATTCCTGGAAGCCACCATCGATCTTTTACAACCGTCTGGCCGTCTGGTCGTCATTAGTTTCCATTCGCTCGAAGACAGGATCGTGAAGCGGAGTTTGCGCCGTCTGGCGGGACAATGCGAGTGCGAGCGGCGTCTTCCCGTTTGCGCGTGCGGCGCGCGCCGCGCCGTCGAGATACTGACACGACGACCCATCACCCCCGCCGAAGCGGAACTGGACGAAAACCCGCGCGCGCGCAGCGCGAAACTCCGCGCCTGCCGGAAACTCGAAGAGAGCACACTCTCGCAGAGCGCGACTTGAAATTTTTTATGACGCCGGATACCGGCGTCCCACCGGCGGGGTCGGAAACAATTTGGCCTCTATTTTGTTTGGAGACGGAAAGAGCGATGAAAAGATTCCCCCAACAAAATTTGAATCATGGCGTGCGGCGCGAACACGACACGCGCGCGCTCAAGCGTCAACTGATCATGCTCGTCTGCGGTCTGGCGATGGCCTGCGGGTTTGTGGCCGCCGCCGGCCAGCATTTCGCGGCGGTGCGTTACGGCTACGACAGCGAGAAGTTGCGCGGCGAGCGGGCGCGGCTGCTGGCCGAGCAGCAGCAACTCATCATGCAGATCAACGCGGCGACGGCTCCGGCTTCGCTGGAGCGCGCGGCGCGCGAGATCGGGATGCAGCCCGCGCGCCCGTCGCAGATCAATGCGGCGCGCGGCGGCGTCGCGCCGGAGTCGCAGGCCGCGCGGCGCGCGGCGACGACGCCCGCGAAGAAGACGCGCACGCGTTCCGCTTCGCGCTGACGTTAGAGAGAGACCCGAAAATGGCAGGAACGCTTCAAGTTCGCTTCCCCGTCGTCAAGTTATTCCCTCACGTTTTGGCTTCAAGTTCTCCGGGCGCAAGTTTTTTCGGCCACAGTTGTTGAACGCAGGCGCGGCACGAACCATTTGAAAGAGTTGTCTTCCATGATGCCCGAACGCTCTAACGCTAAACCTAAGAACCGACCCGACGCGTCGCGCCAGCGCGTCTCTCTTGTCGTCCTCCTGCTCGTCCTCTGGATGCTCGCCATCGGCGCGCGGCTCGTCTACCTGCAAGTCGGGCAGTACGAAAACTTGAGCGAACGCGCGCGACGCCAGCAGCAGCAATCCGCCAAAACTAACGCCCTGCGCGGACTCATCCTCGACCGCAACGGGCGCGAACTCGCCCGCAGCCTCGACGTGGATTCGTTCGTCGCCGTCCCGACCGACGAAAAATTCGACCCGCGCGAGACGGCGAAGAAGTTCGCCGCCGTGCTCGGCCTCGAAGAGTCGCCGCTGCGTGCGCGCCTGGAAGAAGCGCAAAAATCGAAGCGGCAGTTCATGTGGCTCGCGCGGCAGGTTGACCCGGAACAGGCGGCGCGCGTGCACGAGTTGAAACTGGCGGGCGTGCGCGCGATCAAAGAGCCGAAGCGTTATTACCCGAACGGCGCGCTCGCGGCGCACGTGCTCGGCTACGTCGGGACGGACGACAAGGGATTGGGCGGCATAGAGCTTTACCAAAACGCCGCGCTCGGCGGCGAAGACGGCAAGACCGTTTTCAACAGCGACGGGCGACGCGAAGCCTTCAACAGTTTTGAAGTCGAAGCGCAGCCCGGCCAGTCGGTCGTGCTGACGATTGATCAGAACATTCAATACCAGGCGGAGCGCGCGCTGCTCGCGGCGGTGGCACAGGCGCGCGCCAAGTCGGGCACGGTGCTCGTCCTCGAACCGAAGACGGGCGAAATTCTCGCGCTCGCCAACGCGCCGACCTTCGACCCGAACACGGCGAAGAAGATCGCGGCGGACGTGCGCACGAATCAAGCGCTCCAGAACATTTACGAGCCGGGTTCGACCTTCAAGATCGTCGCCTACTCAGCCGCCATCGAAGAGAAACTCGTCAGCCCGGATGATCCGATTGATTGCCAGATGGGTTCGATCAATCTCTTCGGTCGCACCATCCGCGACACACACGCCTACGGCACTTTGACCATCACGGAGGCGCT
>DASQDV010000347.1:0-2953 GCA_035633995.1 Pyrinomonadaceae bacterium
TTTCAGGACGTGTTCGACCACCTCATACGCGTCTCCGACACGATAGACAATTTGCGCGACATGCTCAGTTCGACGATGGACGCGTATCTTTCCGTCTCCGGCAACCGCATGAACCAGATCATGAAGCGGCTGACTTCGATCTCGACGATCCTGATGTCCGTCACGCTCGTCGCCGGAATCTACGGGATGAACTTCAACTACATGCCCGAACTCCACTGGCGTTACGGTTACGTCTACTCGCTGCTCTCGATGATCGGCGTCGGCCTCGCGCTCTACGTATTCCTGAAGAAGGTGAAATGGCTATGACTCTCAGACACCCGCTGCGCCGCAGACGTAAGAGGGGCGACACGGCGCAACTCGCCGCCCAACTCGCCCCGCTCGAAGAACAGGACGCACAGGCCGCACGACAACAGGGCGCGAACGGGCGCGGCACGGATCAGAACGGCGGCAGCCGCCTCATTCAAGAGAACGGCGCGCTCATCGTTGACACGGATAATTTGCATCTCCCGAAAGAGTTGACCGAAACGGGCGCGTCCAGGTTTTGGGACATCGAGCCGGTCGTGCTCGTGATCGTCGGCGCGATGCTCATCTTCATCGCCTTCATCGCGTGGAAGATTTCGGAGATGCCGACGGTGCCGTGAAGGAATTAGCGACGGGCGATGAGGGATGAACGAGAAAAGCCGCTCCGAGATGGGCGGCTTTTCTCGTTCATCCCTCATTCATTTATTCAGGGCTGCTTGTTCGAGGTGGAAGACGTGCGTGAAGGGGGCGTCGTGGAGTCGCCGCCGCCGCCGCGCGGGGCTGTATAGCCGGGGCGCGTGATGGCGATGCGCTTGTCGCGCCTGCCCGAATCTTCGATGCGGACGTTCACTTTGCGGAACGTGCCGTCGCGCCGCTTGTTGGTCGGGCTATAGCTGACGACGTACTGCGTGCGCAGGTCTTTCGTGATCTCCTGTGCGATGGAGGGAAGTTCGGAGAGCGACGTGGGGAAGAAGGCGCGCCCGCCCGTCTCGGTGGCGAGTTTGTTGATGAGATTGACGGCCTTGTCCTTCGGGCTTTTGCGAATGATGCCGCCCTGCGCGTCGAGTTCGTTGACGAAGCCGATGATGTAAATCTGCACGTCGTTTTCGCGCAGGAACTCGAACAGCTCGGCCTGCTTATAGAAGCTGCTGCGATCCTCGCCGTCGGTGACGAGAATGAGCGCGCGGCGGCGCTTGTCGTTGAGCGCGTCGCCCTTCTTGTGTTTGCCGACGTGCTCGGCGGCGAGATAGACGGCGTCGAGCACGGCGGTCTGCCCGCCCGCCGTGTACATCTTGTCCATCGCGTCGAGCAGGTCTTCCTTGCTCGCGGTGAAGTCCTGCAAGATCGAAATCTCGTCGCTGCTGATGAAGCGCTGGAGAAACGTCTCGTCGCCCGGTTTGTTCTGCTCGATGATGATGCGCGTGGCGTCTATGACTTTCTCCAGTTGCGTCTTCATCGAGCCGGAATTGTCTACGACGAGGCCGTAGCTGATCGGCACTTCGGCGCGCGTGAAGGAGAAAATCTGCTGCGGCACGCCGTCCTCGAACACCTTGAACTCCTCCTGCCGCACGTCGTTGACGGGGCGGTTGGCGCGGTCTATGACGCGCACGTTCAAATTCACGAGGCTCGTGTCAACTTTGACGACATCATTTTCGTCAACGTCCTGTCCGGGGTCTTGCAGCGTCGGCGCGCTTCCGGCTGGCGGAGCGGGCGTCGGCGCGTATGGCGGCGGCGGCGTCTGTAGTTGCGGGGCGGGAGTGGGCGTCGGGCGCGTTTGTTGCGGCGTCGGCGTCGGCTGCTGCTGCTGCGTGTTCGTCACGCGGCGCGGGCGCGCATCGTCGGCACCCTGCTGCTGCGGCTGCTGCGCGTGCGTCGTCATCATCGAACCGGCGACGCTCAGGAAGGCGAACGCGGCGACGATGCCGAGCGAAAGAAAGAGGCGCACGGCGGCATGCCTGCTCCCGGAGGGGCGACGACTTTTAAGTTCAACTTTGCGGTGTGGCATCCCGACATCTCCTGCGACTAAAACTAACATACGCGCTCGGCCAGCCGGGGCGACTCGGCAGACGGAAGCGCCCGGCGACGCGTCCGGCGCGCCCGCCACATCTTCCGACATGGCGGGCGCGCGGGGTGCGCGCGGGGCGCTTCGTTTGTCAGCCAACAAATTGGCTTCGCGCGGCTGGGGCTAAAAAGAACTGACGCGGTGCGCCTGCTCGCTCGCACACCTCTTTAGAGGGGTGAAGCGCCGCGCGCGTTGCCAGTTTATCACCCGACGGCGCAAGGTTTAACGCGGCTGGGTGGTGGCGTAGTAGCCTTCTTTGCTGCGGACGAAGAGGCGCGGCAGCCCGCGCGGCGGCTGCACCTTCACCTTGACCTTGTGCCACTTGCCGTTGTTGACGAAATTCTTCGGCTTGTAGCCGATGGAATACTGGTGGCGCAGTTCGATGGCGATGCGCTCGAAAATCTCGTTCATCTCGGCGGCGGTGTCGGGGAAGAACGCTCGCCCGCCCGACACTCCGGCCAGTTCGTCGAGGATGGTCTGGCCGACCACGTCGAGGCTGCCGTTGGGATTGCCGTTGTCGGTGATGCCGATGGCGTAGATGAGCACGTCGGACTCTTTCAGGACGCGGCGCAATTCGTTGAAGGTGTAGCGCGAACTGTTGTCCTGCCCGTCGCTGATGATGAGGAGCGCGCGTTTGGGGTGCGCGCCGCGCGTCACCTTTTCGACGCCGAGGTAGCAGGCGTCGTAGAGCGCGGTCTGCCCTTTGGTCTGCACAAAGGTCAGCTTGGTCAGGAGGGCGTCGGCGTCGCGCGTGCGATCCATCAAGACCTGCGAGCGGTGGTTGAAGCCGATCAGGAAATACTCGTCGCCGTTGTGGCTCGTCTCGATGAAATGCTTGAGCGCCTCGCGCGCCTTGGCGATCTTGTCCTT
>DASQDV010000348.1:0-1548 GCA_035633995.1 Pyrinomonadaceae bacterium
GGATGCACATCATCGGCGCGATTGCGAAATACCCGGACGATCCGAACGTCCGCCGCGCTCTCGCCGACGCGTTGAAGAACGACCGCAGCGACATCGTGCGGATGCGCGCGGCCAATGCGCTCTCGAAGCGCGCGGGCGACGCGGACGGTTACGAATTGCTCCTTAACGCCGCACGCAACGACAAGAAGATGGTCGTGCGCGCAAACGCCATGAGCGGGCTGACGAGCCGCATCAAGGAGCGCGCGGAGTTGCGCGAGTTGTTCACGGGCTATCTCGATCACGAGTCGTCGCTGCTGCAATACAAAGCCTTGCAGGGGTTGGTCGAACTCGGCGACCCCGCGCTCAAAACTCGACTCGTGGCGAAGGCCAAAGAGTTGATCCAGATGCAGACGCACCGCCAGTGGGGCGACCGCATGTTGCTCGACACGCTGCTTCTGCTGCGCCGCCTCGACGCGCAGGAGGCCGAACGCGTCATGGAACAACTCGGCAGCGAGCGCATGAAGAGTTATTGAGAGCGGGCGGGCACAGGAGGCACAACTCTCTGCGGGGCGCGAACGCCCGGATGCGCGAAGACGTGCAGCGAAGGATCAACTTCGCTGCACGTCTTCGCGTCAGGCTCGCTTCTTTCGTTACGGCTTGCAGACCTGTCCTTCGTAGTTAAACTCGCCGTCCGTCTCGGAGAAAGTCCCGTAGATGCGGAGATTCCCGGTTGCCCCGGCGTAATCTCCCGTGCCCCCGGTGATGGTGGCAATGCTCACATCGTCTCCGGTGCTGTTCGGCGTGAGGTTCAAGGCGCCCGCGTCTTTGGTGTAGATGTCGCCGGTCTTCGTCCTGATGACATTGTCGGCGGTGTAGATGAAGACGCCCGTGACGGGCGTGTCCTGCGTCGGTTGGAGGCTGGTGCCGACGAGGGTGAACTCGCCGTTGATGCCGCCGTAGAGTCGCCCGCCGGCGCACAATGCGATGGGGGAAGCACAATCGGAGGCGGGGATGGTGAACGAGGTGGCGTGGCCGCGCACCAGCTTGCATTTGGCGGCGGCCTGAACGGCGCGCGCGGCGGGGAACGCGCTGGCGGCGGCGACTGAGGCGACGAGTAAGGCGGCGATGGTGATTCGTTTGAGCATTGGGGGTTCTCCTCAAGATTAAGTGTCCTTCGATTGAACGGCCGGACGTTCCGGTCGTTGCCGAGGCGAGAAGATAAACCAACCCGCGCCTCGCTGTCACTAGCTAAAGACGTAGCGATCTTTTCGCTCCGGTTGCATCCAAAAATTCGTAACCGCAAAAAGAGTCTTTAAGTTTGCGCTTACCTTCAAGCCGTCTGTAGAATCGGCGCATGCTTGAAGTGGAAACGAACGAACTCGAACAGCGTGTGAAAGAGTCGCGCGAGGCGCTGGACGCGCACGTGCGCGACATCGTCGAATGGCATTTCAACCCTGAGACCGGCTGCCCCTTCTGGCTCGACTACGCCTCGCGCCTCGACTGGAATCCGCGCCGCGAAATTCAGACTTACGAAGACCTCTCGCGCTTCGGCTTCTTTCAGGACGAGCA
>DASQDV010000349.1:0-2606 GCA_035633995.1 Pyrinomonadaceae bacterium
CCTCCGCGGCGCTGCTCGGCGCGGCTGCGCTCCTCGCCTGCCTGCTTCCGGCGCGGCGCGCGACGAAAGTTGATCCGCTGATTGCGTTGCGGGCCGGATGAGGTGTTGGTTCGGCCTGCCGGGCACTTTGCGGTATAAGCATTCAGCACTTTATCGAAACATTGAAACGGTTTTAATGATTAGGGGTTGGCACTGATACGCCGCAGGAAGGGGCCGAGGATTTCGATGTAGGGAGAATCCGGTCGCATCTTCTCCTCGATAGTCTGCATGATGGCAAAGCTGTATCCGGTCTTTTAATTCAACAAGTCAGTCGCCTCGATAGATTCGCCATCTATCACGAGCATCTCACAAAGTCTTGTGAACAGTTCACGCTGCAATGCCGTCTCACAGGGCACGTCTCCGTGTTCATACAAGACGGTTGTGGCGTCACACTCTACATCGTCATACAACGTCCGAAATTACTGTTCGCTATTGCTTTTATTATCTGGTTAAGAGGCGACATAAAAACCCTTCCAACTGTTCGCCGTCTTCCGGGAGAATGATGCACTCGTTGGGTGCGAGGAACACTTCTCCTTCTGAGACGGTTTCGTCCGCCCTGTCGGCATAGACAATGACCTTCACTTCATTTCCGACCCTGGCGTCGGAGCGGATTCGACGCCCCATGTCGAGCGTTTGGAGTGTCAGTGTCCTACCCATCTCAAGCAAGATTCCTATCCGGGCACACACATTGCGGGGTCTCAATCTTCATCCGTTCCTTCTCATTTCGAGCCGCTTCCGTCACGCAGGTGGAAGACCGGCAGGTGGAGTCCCCAGAGGACGGCGGCGATGCGCAGCGCCGCGACCGAGATCATTCCCGCGAGTGCCGCCGCGTCGCGCTCTACGCCGGCGGACTGCAAGACGAGGTAGAGTGTGGTGCCGGCAATCGCCGCGCTTGCGTACAATTCGCTCCGCCTCAGGATGAGCGGAATCTCGGCGGTCAGAACGTCGCGCACGACGCCCCCCGCCACGCCCGTCATCGTGCCCATGATGACCGCGATCAGGTTGGGCAGCCCCGCCTGCTCCGCGATTTGCGTCCCGCCGACCGAGAATAAGGCCAGCCCGAGCGCGTCGGCCACCGCGAGGGAGTTGCGGGGCGGGACGCGCACGCGCGCGTACAGGAGCGTGAGCGCCGCGGCTGCGACGGCGACGACGATGTTTGTCGTGTCCGCAATCCAGAAGACCGGGTGACGGCCAAGCAGGAGGTCGCGCAGCGTGCCTCCACCTACAGCGGTGACAATCGAAATGACGATGACGCCCAAGAGGTCGAGCCGCTTGCGCCCGGCCGCCAGCACGCCGCTGGCCGCGAACACGGCGACGCCGAGCATCTCAAGCACGTAGCGCATCGCAATCAGGTAAAGGACTTCGCAGTTGAACCCGAGATTTGTCCGGGTAACTTAATAACAGTTTTTCGCTATCCGGTGAACACTCGACGGCAGGCGGTGCATGCGCTGTCTCGTACTAACAGAGTCAAGCCCGGTCAAACTTATTCTTGTTCGACGCCTTGTGCGATCAGGCGTGAGAAATCATCAGGAGTGTCCACGTCCACCTCGCCGCCCGGGAAGGGTAAGAAGTGCGCCTCCGCTGCGTATTTTTTGATAACTTCTTTCGCGCCGGACTTGCCTTCGAGTCCCATTAGCTCGGCAAAGAGTGTCCTGCCGAATAAGGCCGGCACGCCGAAACTTCCGTCATAGGTTGACGCGACGACGGGACTTCCGGTGGAGCGGTGCGCTACGACTAGAGCAGAGATGATGTCGGCGGTGACGTGGGGTTGGTCGCATAGCAAAAGGACGACTGCATCCGCATCGGCGTTTGCGCTGATAAGACCTTCGACGCCTGCCCCGACTGACGACGCCATCCCGGTCTCCCAGCGTGTATTCAACACTTCCTGCACGTCGAGCCCCTCCAACTCTCGTCTCGACAGTTCGGCGTTTGCGCCTGTTACTACGATGACGGGGTGGCACCGCGCGCCAAGCGCGGTCAGCGCCGCGCGCCTGAGCAGACTCTCGCCCCGATATTGAAGAGACTGCTTCGGGCTGCCCATGCGTGAGGAAGACCCCGCTGCCAAGACAACAGCGCCGACGCCCACCGAGTTGCTTTCGACCACCGTTTGAATGCCCTCCGCTTCGGCCTTCGCGTCTCACGCCACCGTCACTTGAAGGGCCTGTTCCTCGGCCAGGGGGACGCGCTCGCCATCACTCGGACTGCCGTGGATGGAGCCCCGCCGCTCGCGCAACATCCCGCCGCGCCGCCCGTCCAGCACCGCGCGCATCTCGGCGACGATTGACAGGGCGATTTCGGCGGGAGCGTTCGCCCCGATGTCCAGACCGGCCGGGGAGTGAAGGCGTGCCAGGCCCGCTTCCCGGAGGCGGGACATGGCATCTCCCGCCGCCAATTCACTCAGCATCCGTTCGGTGCGTTTGCGGGGACCCATGACCCCGATGTAGCGCGCCGGGGAGGCCAGCAGGAACTTGAGCAGTTCGAGGTCGTGCGAGTAGTTGTGCGACATCAGAAGTGTTAGGGTCTGTCGCGTAATGTTGACCTGCGCGCCGACGCTGTCGGGGCGCGCG
>DASQDV010000350.1:0-2331 GCA_035633995.1 Pyrinomonadaceae bacterium
TTTCGCGCGCTCCGAAGTGTTGCGCTGCGCGATAGAAGTTTCATACGGGCGAGTGCGCATGAAAACTATGAGCGCGACCGCGCTGATGAGCAACAACGCCAACGCCGGAACCGCGTAGCGCCACGCGCGCGGGGCGAGCAAAGCGCCGAGGCGTTCGCGCCAACCTGCGTGCGGTGAAACTTTCTGTCGTGCCGCTGCTGCGGCGGTGGTCGCGGCTTCGCGCTGCTCCAACTGCGCGGGGATGCCTGCGGCGAGCGCGAGCACGGTCACGCTCCGGCGGCAGTCGTCGCAATCGGCCAGATGCGCGGCATGGTGCGCGCGCGCGACCGACGGCAGCGCGTTCTCCGCATACGCGTTCAATTCGTCGGCGTCGAGGTGCGCGCCCGCAGGCGTCGCACGCGGGAGGCCGCTGTCTGCGCGCCGCGCCGCCCCCTGTTCGACGGACGCGCCGCGCCCGCGCCGCGCACCCTCGCGCAACAGCGAATCTATCTCTTTGTCGAACTCAGAACTCATTAAACTTCCGTTCAAACTTTAACGTACCTTCCAGCCACTTGAAGAACGCTCCGCGCCCTCTGATCTTGCGCCGCATTCATACGCGCCCGCTGTGGCCGACTCGCCGCGCGATTGATTCATCTAGTTTGCGCGTCTCATTCATAAAGCTCCTCGCGCCGCTCGCTCGCCTGTGAAGTTTCCGCCCCGGCGAGCATGCGCCGGAGGTCTGTGTCGAGATGCGTCGCGGCGTCGGCCAGCGAGCGCGCCGTCTCCTGCTTCGTCCAGCCGTGCTCTTTGATCAAAAACGCCTCGACGCTCTTTCGCACCTCCGTGTGCAGCCGCGTCAGGCGGCGGCTCGCCGTCGCCTCGTGCACGCCGAGCACCGCGCCCGCCTCGCGCAGGCGCAGATCATCGAAGTAGTAAAGTTTGATCAAGAGACGATCTTCGGCGTCGAGCGCGGCGACGGCATGTGCGAGCGCCCGTTCGAGCGCGTCAGCCGTCTGTCGCCCGGCGAGCGCGTGTTCGGGGTCGGGCGCGGCGGCGACGGTGAAGTTGTCCGTCTCTTCGTGCCCCTCGCGCGCGAGCCGGTCGAAGTCCGTCGCCTCTTCCGTCTGCACGAGCCGCGCCGTCTTGCGATGCCGGTCAACGGCGAGTTGCCCGACCACCGCGCGCAGCCAGCCGCCGAGCGAACCGCAGCCCGAATAATAAGCCAGCTTGCCGGAGACGCTGCCGTCGGCGCGCGCGCGCAGGCCGTAGAGGTCAGCCCAGACGGACTGTGCCAGTTCCTCCGCCGCGTCCTCGTTGGCCGAAGCAGTGCGCGCGGCCGATAGCACCGTCGCGCGAAACTGCTCCATCAAATCCGTCCACGCCGCGTCGTCGCCGCGCTCGCACGCCACGACGAGACAGAGATCGTCCGCGCGCAAGGCGTCGAGAAAACTGCCGATCTCCTCTGCCGACGCCTCAGGCCGGTGGCGCAAAAGATACTTCTCCAACACGCCGCCGACGCGCGCCGTGAGCGCCGCTGCATCGAGCGCACGCGCGTCCGTCGCACGCCCGAGTAAGCGCGCCACGCCATCGCGCAAAAGTCGCTCCGTGTTTGCCGCCGCTGCGGCTGTCGCCTTCCGGCTCATCGCTTGGGTTTGATGCTCAGCCTGCCAAGCGCGTATGCTAACACAAGGAAAGGAATGTCAGTTGTTCTTTGTCAGTTGTCTGTGTCAGTTGTTCAATCCTAATCTTTAGCAACGCGCGTGATAGTCACTAAACAACTGACAACGGACTACGGACAACAGACAGCTTTTCGCTTGCCATGCTGCGCATCACGGAAATCTTCCGCTCGATTCAGGGCGAATCAACGCACGCCGGGCGACCGTGCGCTTTCGTGCGGCTGACGGGCTGCCCGATGCGCTGCGTCTGGTGCGACAGCGAATACACGTTCACGGGCGGCGAGCGCATGTCGCTTGAAGACGTGCTGGCGCAGGTGCGTGCGATGAACTGTCAACTCGTCGAAGTGACGGGCGGCGAACCGCTCGCGCAGCGCGAAGCCTTCACGCTCATCTCGCGCCTCTGCGACGCGGGCTACGAGGTCTTGATCGAGACGGGCGGCTACGTCTCGACCGAAGAGGTTGACGAGCGCGCGAAGATTATTCTCGACGTGAAATGTCCGGCCTCCGGCGAAGCGGAGCGCAACCACTGGCCGAACCTCGAACGCCTGCGCGCCGACCGCGACGAGATCAAATTCGTCATCGTAGATCGCGCCGACTGGGACTACGCTCTCGACGTGATCGCGCGCTACGATCTCGAACGCCGCGCGCACGCGATTTTGATCTCGCCCGTCTGGGG
>DASQDV010000351.1:0-6134 GCA_035633995.1 Pyrinomonadaceae bacterium
AGCATCGTCGGCTCGCGTTGCGGACGCTTCGCCCCCGCGCTCGAACTGCTCCGCCGCGATGCCGTTGACGTGGCGAGCCTCATCACAGAAGAGGTTGCGCTCGCCGACGGCCTCAGCGCGATGCAACGCGCGGCGGCGAGCGGCGTGCTGAAAGTTCTGCTCAGACCGTGAGAGAAAGTGACGAGTGACGAGTGACAGGTTAGAACAGGAAACGCTCTAACCTGTCACTTGTCACTTATCACTGTTTTAAGATATGCGACTGAAATCCAACCTGGCCGCCGACGGGGCGTTGATGTTGACGACGCTCATCTGGGGTTCGACCTTCTTCATGGCGAAGGACATCCTCGGGGTGTGGCCGCCGATGGCGTACATGTTCTTTCGCTTCGCGGCGGCGGCGTTGCTGCTCGCGGCTCTGTTCCCGCGCCAGATCGCGCGCGCACGGGGGGCGGAGTGGCGTGCGGGCGCGACGCTCGGCCTGCTGATGGGTTGCGGCTTCGGGTTGCAGGCGGTGGGACAGGTTTACACGACCGCCTCGAAGTCGGCTTTCGTGACGGGGCTGACGACGCCGCTCGTGCCGTTCGTCGCCTACCTGATTTTGCGCGCGAAGCCGGGCGTCGAGAATCTCGTCGGCGTCGCGCTCGCCTCGCTCGGCGGCCTGCTCATACTCGCGCCGCAGGGCGCGGACACGAGCGTGAACTTCGGCGATTTGTTGACGCTCGCCGCGACCGCGCTCTTTGCGACGCACATCACGCTGATGAGCGTCTACGCGCGCCGCTTCGACGTGGGGCAGTTGACCGCCTTGCAGATCGCGTGCATCGCCTGTTTGTTCACAATCGTCTGGGCGGGCTTGCAAGCGTGGGACTTTTTTTTCGGCGCGAATGCTTTGCCCGCCGCGCTCGCGCGCGAAACTTTGCCGCTCGCGTGGAGCGGGCGAGTGGTGTGGCAACTCGTCTATCTGGCGACGGTGGCGACCGTCGGCGCGTTCCTCCTCTGGACGTGGGGACAGGCGCGCGCCTCCGCCACGCACGCCGCCGTCATCTTCAGCCTCGAACCCGTCTTCGCCACAGCCTTCGCCGTCGCCGTCATCGGCGCGAGCGAATGGATGGGCGGGCGCGGCTTCGTGGGCGCAGGCTTAGTCTTCGCCGGAATCATCGTCTCGGAAACAGGTTGGAGCGAGCGCCGCGAACGCAAAGCCGGCGAGAAGGCGCGCGGGGTGGAAGTTACTTAAACCTTTCATTTTGTCGCGGTCTCGGCCAACTCGGCCACGCGTGCTTGATAAATCGCGCTGAGGGCGACGATCCGGCGCAGGCGATCTTTCAAAGACTCCGCAGACTGTCTCACCCTGACATCGTTTCTCAACGACAGCTTGCGAAACAGTTCCACGTCGAGTCCGGTGCGCCCCTGCTCTGTGTCCAGCGCGCTTGAGTTTGCGGCAGCGATCACTTCGTCGAGCACTTCGAGCGCGAGTTGCTCGTCGAGCGGGGCGATGAGGCTCGCCAGTTTCGAGAGACTGGAGAGGGCAGGATCGAACTCTCGGTTCGACGGCATGACGGACATGGGGATGCCTGCGGGCGGCGTGTGCGGCGCGAGGTCGGCGCGCTTGAGTTGACGCACGGCTTTATAAACTAAGAGACTCACGCACGTTTGATTCTTGTCGGCGACGCAACGCTTGATGATCGCTGGATAGGCTTCGAGCATAGAGACGGCGCGCGTCAATTGCCCGGCGAGCGTTTCCGCGCCCGTGATGTCGCCGCGAGCGGCGAGGCTGATGGCTTCCTTCGTGTTGACGGTGTCGGTTAATTGCGTCTTCTGCGCGCCGTCCGGGAGTCGCGCGAGCAGCTTACGCGCACGCTCGAAGTCGCGGCGCGTGATGGCGGCATAGACAATCTCCTCATCCGGTTGCTCTTTATTAAGGGCTTTCTTAACACGGTCTTCGTAATTAGAGTTAACTGTTTCGTCGCAGCAGATGTTCCCCTGCGGCAGTGATCCGTCGTCACCCGGTCGTCTACTCAATTTCTCCAACTGGAAGAACGTTCCGGTTAACTCCGGCGCATACTGCTTGAGCGGCAACCACACTTCCAAAAGAAAGCCGCGCAGCCTGTGCGCGCTGCCGCTTTCACTTTGTTCCATCTTACCGATGCTTTCGATCACATAAGCGACGTAAGCCCTGATCACCGCCGACCCGGCTGCCGGGATCACCCGGCGCAGGCGATCTCCGTTAGGTTGGGGAAAGACCAGACTTCTCAAACTGAAATATACGCGCAGCGCACTCTGGTTCGACGCAGAGAGTGGGAATGCTCTCAGCCGTTCGATGTATTGGAGGATCAACTTGTCGGCGGCGGGGCGGTCATGCGCCGCAATATCGAGGATGACAAAACCGGAAGTTATCTGCGTCGGATCGGCTTCAATTGATTGTAAGAGATACTGACTAGCTGCCTCCTGATGACCTTCTTTAAAAGCCCTGTCGGCCAGACTTGCATATCTGAAGTGCGCTTCATACGGGCCTAACTGCTTGGCACTTAAGAGGGCTAAGCTATCGGCAAAGGCTCTATCACGCCCGGCAATCTGAAGCACGCGATTACGTGTTTCATTCTGCGCTCGGTCATCGGCGGTTGGTGGAATGGGCTTCGCTCCCGGCGGTGTATTACGTAGTTTTGCTCGTGCTTCTTGCGGCGGGAAAGTAAGTTCGTAGGCTTCGGTTAATAACTTCTTCGCCCATGTCTCGTCGAGCGTCCAAGCTGTCGCGGCGACCTCAGCCTTAGCTATCGCCAGAGCTAAAGGTTTCTCTAACTTCAAAGCCTCCGCTTCGAGAGCTTGCAGATCGGCGAGCAACGAGTTTTTCTTTATGATTAGCTCATCATTGTTTGACTGGGCTGCAATGGATTGACCATGCACAACACTCAGCAGCGCAAGTCCTAAAGTCGAAAGCCATATAAACCGGCGCATAGTTCTCGCTCCCTGTCGTCTTGCCGCCGTTACTGCGCACAGAAAAGCCGCAAGCATCTTCAGGCTTAACCCACGCTGCTGGCGCAGCGATTCGTAGTCCTGACTCATCACGCGTGATGAACCATAAGGGGGCAACTCGAACGCAATCTGAAATTGCGTTCGAGTTGTACCTTCTTGATCAATTGTCGGGTCCCGGGTTGAGGCAAAAAGCATTTGCGCCGGAGTCTGTTGTGTCGGTGCACGCGCCGCCGTTCGGGGGACACGTCCAGGAGGAATTTCCAGCAGAACTTCCGCAACTTACCCAATACGTATTTCCATCCTGGTCTGTGCCCCGGTAATAGATTGTACTGGCGTAAACGGCAACTGCGGTGAGGGAGATAAAGATTACCACAACGGCGATGGTGAGAAACAGCTTTTTCGCCGTTCTCTTGATAAGCGTTTGCATTGGGAGACCTCCATAACGTTGAGCGGTTGAGGGTTTGCCACTGTGCAGTGAGTAGGGTGGCAAGAAGCGTCACGGTTTGCCTCCTAGCTTGCGGCGGGCAAGCAGGAGTAAAAGCATTGAGATGGCGCGCATCATAGTCTCATCCCGTGAGACCGTCAACAAAAATGTTTGGCAAAAAATTGCCGACCACTTTTTCTGGCGTGACGGGTATTTGCCAACCGGTGCGCCTGTTGCTTTGCGGCGCGTCCGGCGATTCAGTTATACTCGACAAACTTCGCTTCGCGTGCGAGAGCGCGAATACGGGCTTCGGACAAACAAGGGCGCGGTCGAGTCAACTGTTGACAACCGTGTGAGCGCATGGCGCGGTCGAATGCCGTCATGTTTCCACAAGCGGTAAAAGGCGGTAAAAGTTTTATGTATCAACTTCCCCAAGGCCAAACGAATGAGGCGGAGCGCGCGATCCTGCGTCGCCTGCGTGTGTGGATCGCGGCGCTGGCGCTGGCGTGTCTGGTGGTCGGCGCCGGGGTAGGGGCGATGCTGGCGGGGCGTCCCGCCGTCGCGCAGAACGAGACGCAGCGCGCGGCGCAGGTGGCACGCGCGCCCGAAGCCCTCTCCGCGTCCTTCGCAGAGATCGCGCAACGCGTCGAGCCTGCGGTCGTCAACATTGACACGGTCTCCGTGTCGCAGGTGGCCGAGCGCGGCGCGAACCCGCACGGCGGCGGCGGGAGCGGCAACAGCAACAACGATTCGGACGACGACGCCGATTCGAAGGACGGCGCGAACGAGAATCCGCTGATGGAGATGTTTCGTCGCCAGATGCCGCAGCGCCCGTCGCGCGGCGTCGGCAGCGGCTTCATCGTCGATCCGAAGGGCTACATCCTGACGAACCAGCACGTGGTGGAAGGCGCGACGCGCATCACCGTGCGCTTGCAGTCGGGCGAACTGATGCGCGGGCGCGTTGTGGGCGCAGACGACGAGACAGACCTCGCGGTCGTCAAGGTCGAGACCACGCGCGAACTGCCGACGGTGAAACTCGGCAACTCGGACGAGGCGCAGGTGGGCGACTGGGTTTTGGCCGTCGGCTCGCCCTTCGGCCTCGATCAGACCGTCACCGCCGGAATCATCTCGACCCGTGAACGCACCACGCCCGTCTCTTCCAACTTCCAGCGATTTCTGCAAACCGACGCGGCGATCAATCGCGGCAACTCCGGCGGGCCGCTCGTCAACATGCGCGGCGAAGTGATCGGCATCAACTCGCAGATCGCCACTTCGACCGGCGACTACAACGGCATCGGCTTTGCCCTGCCGTCGAACGAAGCCAACTTCGTCTATCGCCAACTCATCGACGGCGGGCGCGTCAAGCGCGGTTATCTCGGCGTCTATCTTGAGCCGGTGAAGGCCGAGTTCGCGCGCGTCTACGGGTTGAAGGACGCGAAGGGCGCGATCATCACGGACGTGCGCGAAGGACCGGCGCGCGCCGCCGGGGTGCAGATCAACGACATCATCGTCGAGTTTAACGGCCAGCCCGTCTCCAACTCGCAGGATTTGATCAATAAGGTGGCGAGCACGCCCGTCGGCCAGACGGTGCAACTCACGTACCTGCGCGACGTGAACGGCCAACTCGAACGGCGCAACGTCAGCGTCTCGGTGGGCGAGCGCCCGCCGCCGCAAGGTATCTTGCCGACGCCGGCGCCTTCCGAGTCCAAGCCGGCGCCCGCCAAGCTGGGCGACGAACGCCCGACCCTCGGACTGACCTTGAGTGAACTGACGCCGCAACTCGCCAACGAGCGAAACCTGAAAGGCGTGCGCGGCCTGCTTGTCCGCGACGTAGATCAAAGCGGGCTGGCTCACGAAGCGCATATTTCGGAGAACATGGTCATCCAGCGCGTCAACCGCATTCCGGTGAACACGCTGGCCGAGTTCGAACAGGTCATCAACAATCTCAAAGTCGGCGACGCGGTCGTGATGAACGTCACGTACCTCGACCGGCGCAACGTGATCACGCAGACGATCATCCAGTTCACATATCAATAGAGTTTCAGGTTGCGGGTTGCAGGTTTCAGGACTGAGGTTGTTCGGTTCTTTAACTTGAAGCCTGCAACCTGCAACTTGAAATTCAACTTATGGCACAGGCGAAAAAAGCGTTGAGCCGGACGACGAAAAAGGGCGCGCGTTCCTCGTCGTCGGCGGCGTCGGGCACGAACGGCGCTAAAGGCACGACGGGGGGCGGCGCGCGCCAGTCCGTCAAAACTTACAGCAACTACATCGGCGGCGAATGGGTTCCGGCAGCAGGCGGCGAATACTTCGAGAACATCAACCCGGCCGACACGCGAGACGTGATCGGCCGCTTCCCCGTGTCGAACGCGGAAGACGTTGAGAGGGCGGTCGGGGCTGCGAAGAGTGCGGCTGAAGGGTGGCGCAGGATGCCCGCACCCAGACGCGCGGAGATACTCTTCCGGCTCGGCCAGATTCTCATCCGCGACAAGGACGCTCACGCGGCGGACATGACGCGCGAGATGGGGAAGGTCTTGAAGGAGACCGGCGGCGACGTGCAGGAGGCGATTGATTGCACCTTCTACACGGCGGGCGAAGGCCGCCGCCTGCACGGCTACACCACGCCCGCCGAGATGCCCGACAAGTTTGCGATGTGCGTGCGCCAGCCCGTCGGCATCTGCGGCCTCATCACGCCCTGGAATTTCCCGATGGCGATCCCTTCGTGGAAACTCATCCCCGCATTAGTGTG
>DASQDV010000352.1:0-5426 GCA_035633995.1 Pyrinomonadaceae bacterium
CGAGATTCCCGGCTTCGTGCCCGAATACATCCGCCCGCTCTTTTGCGAAGGCAAGGGGCCGTTTCGCTGGGTGGCTCTCTCCGGCGACGCCTCGGACATTCGCCGCACGGACGACCTCGCCCTCGAACTCTTCCCCGAAGACGCGACGCTCAACCGCTGGCTACGCCTCGCGCGCGAGCGCGTGCAGTTTCAAGGACTGCCTGCGCGCATCTGCTGGCTCGGCTACGGCGAACGCGCCGAGATGGGCGAGCGGATCAACGACCTCGTCCGTCGCGGAGATTTGCAAGCGCCCGTCGCCATCGGTCGCGATCATCTGGATACAGGCTCGGTCGCCTCGCCCTTCCGCGAGACGGAAGCGATGCGCGACGGCTCGGACGCCGTCGCCGACTGGCCGATCCTGAACGCGCTTTTGAACACGGCGAGCGGCGCATCATGGGTCTCCTTCCATCACGGCGGCGGCGTCGGCATCGGCTACTCGCTCCACGCCGGGCAAGTCTCCGTCGCCGACGGCACGACGGAAGGCGCACGACGCCTCAACCGCGTGCTCACCAACGACCCCGGCCTCGGCGTCGCGCGCCACGTTGACGCGGGCTACGAAGAAGCAGAAGAGACCGCGCGCACGAAAGGCATCAACGTGCCGATGCTCGACACATAACAAGTTCCCATCGTGGAGAGACCGACCGGATTAAAACGAGGTAACTAACCATGACCGGTGAAGAAATGGAACGCGCGATTGAATTCCTGTTGCAAGGTCAGGCGAATCATCAGGTGCGATTGGATGAACTGACCGCGCAAGTAGCTGCAACGAGTAAGCAACTGCAAGTCTATGCGGAGACGCAAACTCAGTTCATCCAGATCGTTACTCAGACCATGACCGGGCTTGCCGAAGCACAGGCACGGACAGATGAACGATTGAATAAGTTGATCGTAGCTGTCGGGCAGCACATCTCCAATCACTCGTAAAAACTCCAATGGCACGCCCGTATCCAAGAAAAGGGCGGATACATTAAAAGGAGAGGTTAAAAATCATGACCGGCGAAGAGGTGGAACGTGTAATTGAATTTATCTTGCAAAGTCAGGCTAACGCTGAGGTGCGCATGGCAGCCTTCGATGCGCGACAGGATCGGACTAACCAACAGATCGCGGAAACGAGCCAACAGATACAAGCCTACATGGAGATGCAATCTCAATGTGTTAATCGGTTGGCCGCATTGGTGGAACGAAACATCACCGGCGGTAACGGCAATTCCTGACGAGGCATTAGATAAGATAATTCACGCGTCGGCCGCGCGACGAATTGAACGCCTCTCAGAAATCAGCGCGGCGCAAATGAATCTTTGTTCAACCTTCAAGCCTGGAAACTTCCTGCAACGTCTTTATCTCTTTGCCGGAGTAAATCAATGAAACTTTTCCGCGCTCCGTTTCTGTCGCTCATCCTCGTGTTCCCGTGCGCCGTCGTCGGCCTCGCGCAGCAGCCCGCCCCGGAGTTGCAGCAGACTTCGGCGCGGCTGGCGGGCGAGGTGCTCGTCAACGGTCGCGCTCTGGAGTACGCGCAAAACCTCTCGGATAAATTTGGCGGGCGCTTGTCGGGGTCGCCCGCTTACAGTCGCTCCGCGCAGTGGGCGGCAGAGCAGTTTCGCGTGGCCGGAATCAAAGACGTGCGGCTCGAACCGTTCACGCTTGAGAGCACGTGGGCGCGTGGGGCTTCGCGCGCACGCATGATCTCGCCTTTGGAGCGACCGCTGCATCTCGAATCGCTCGGCTGGGCGCCTTCCACCCCGCCGGCGGGCGTGCGCGGCGAAGTGTTCCTTCTCACAGACATCTCGCGCGATTTCATCAAGCGCGAGGCGGGCAAGATCAAAGGCCGCATCATCATGCTCGATCTGTCGTCGTTGCTGAAAGACGGTTACGCGGCGTTTGCCAAGTTGATCGCCGCGCAGGCCTTTCTGAAAGAGGCGGGCGCGGCAGCCGTCATCATCGGCAGTAATGATCCGAACAACGTGCTGAACGCCTTCAACCTCAACTGGGGCGCGCGCATCAGCCCGCTCCCGCTCGCGCAGGTCGGCATGGAAGATGCGAGGTTGATCCAGCGTCTTTTGCCGCAGGGCGCGGTGACGCTGGAGTTTCAATACGAGAACCGGACGGGCGGCGCGACCGAAGACCACAACGTCGTCGCAGAGATTCGCGGGCGCGAGCGACCCGACGCGTGGATCATCATCGGCGCGCACCTCGACTCGTGGGACTACGGCACGGGCGCGCAGGACAACGCGACGGGTTGTGCGATGGTCCTGGAAGCCGCGCGCGCCATCGCCGCGCTGCCCGCGCCGCCGCGCCGCTCCATACGCTTCGCGCTCTGGGGCGGCGAAGAACAGGGCTTGCTCGGCTCGGCGGCTTACGTCCGCGCGCACGCGCGCGAACTCAAAGATTGCGTCGCCGCGCTCAACACGGACAACGGCGCGTGACACCCGCGCGGCTGGAAGGTCGAAGGGCGCGAAGATGTGCAACAGGCGTTGACGCCTATCAGCAAGTCGCTGCTCGCGGGACTCGGCGGCGATGGTCCTTCGCCCCAACTCTCCTTCGACACCGATCACGGCCACTTCATGCTCGCCGGAATCCCCGCGCTCGATCTCTGGGTTGACATGGAACACTACGACGACGTTCACCACAAATCGAGCGACACGGTTGACAAGATCGTCGCGCACAACCTGACGGCGGGCGCCGGTATCGTCGCCGTCACCGCCTACGCGCTCGCCGACAGGCCGGAGCGGATCGCGCCGCAACTCAAACGCGACGCCGTCGGCGAGTTGCTCAAGAAGGCCAACCTCGAAGAATTTCTCAAGACGGTGGGGGTCTGGAAATAGTGGGCACGCGAAAAGTATTGAGACGGACGCGATTTTGTCGCCTGCGCGCACCGTTCGTCTTTCACCTCTTCGCGCTGTTCGTCGTCGTCTCTTCGTGTCAGGCGCAAACCACCGGCACGCTCCCGCGCGTCGAGGCCGTCCGGTTCGAGAGCAAACTCGTCGGCAAAGCGCTGCCTTACAACGTCGTGTTGCCGCCGCTCTACGATGCGCCGCAGTCGCGCGCCCTCAGGTACCCGGTCGTGTACCTGCTGCACGGACTCGGGGGCAGTTCCGGCGATTGGGTTTCCGCCCGCGCACGCCTGTCGGCACACGCCGCCGGGCATCGTTTCATCATCGTCACGCCCGAAGGCGGCGACGGCTGGTACACGGACAGCGCGACGGTGCCGACCGACAAATTCGAGACTTACATCCTCGAAGAATTGATCCCCGACGTGGAAAGGCGATACCGCGCGTTGCCCGCGCGCGACGCACGCGCCGTCGCGGGGCTTTCGATGGGCGGCTACGGCGCGCTGAAGTTCGGCGTCAAGCACCCGCACATGTTCGCGCTCGCCGCCTCGCTCAGCGGCGCGTTCCACGCCGCCTCATGGGACGCAAACGACCCGCAACTGATCGCCTTCGTGAAACCCTCCATCGCGCGCACCTACGGCGCGATGGACAGCCCCACGCGCGCCGCAAACGATCTCTTCAAACTCTTCGCCAACCTGCCGCCCGAACGCTTCACCTTGCTCCCCTTCATCTACTTCGACTGCGGCACCGAAGATTTTCTCATAGGCTCCAACCGCGCGCTCTCCGAACTCCTGCTCAAACGCAAAATCCCACACGAGTATCGCCAACTGCCCGGCGCACACTCATGGCCTTACTGGGACGCGCAAGTTCAGGAAGTTCTCCGACTCGCCGCACGCCGCCTGCGCGCGGCACAATAGTAGTTAGCCGTTCGCTGTTATATACATGAGATAAAGATAATGAGTGACCAAGTTTTGAAAGATAAGTTCGCTATACTGGTTGACGGAGACAATGCCCAGCCGTCTTTGCTTGAGCATGTATTGGTAGAGGTTACAAAATACGGGCGCATCACTATTAAAAGAATTTACGGTGATTGGACAACACCAAATATGAATGGCTGGAGGAAATATCTTCTCGACTTAGCCATCCAGCCGGTGCAGCAATTCCGTTATACTGTTGGCAAAAATGCCACGGATAGCACTATGATTATCGACGCCTTGGATATCCTTCACCGGCGTTTAGTTGATGGCTTCTGTATCGTATCAAGTGATAGTGATTTCACACGTCTTGCAACAAGGATAAGAGAAGATGGTCTTTTCGTACTTGGTATTGGAGAAAGTAAAACTCCAAATTCTTTCGTGAAGGCTTGTGATGTTTTCGCTTATACAGAGAACTTAGGAGTCGGCCTCCCCCAATTACAAGATACGTCCAAACAATCTCAACTAATAAATCCAGTTAGTACAAATTCACTTGATGGATTGGAAGAGCTTTTTAAGCAGGCGTTCGCCATGAGTATCACAAACGATGGATGGGTTAATTTGGCTATCTTTGGGAATACTTTACGTAGATTAGACCCGGCATTTGATCCCAGAACATATGGCTATGAACGGCTCTCTATCATGCTAAATAAGAAGTTTTCTAACGTGATTGAGCAAAGACGCGATGAAGCGGTATTTCCTCCAGTGGTTTATGTTAGGCTTAAGAGTAAATAACATATAGCTCTTGAGTTCTGTTATAAAACCGCCGACTAACAAATCATTCGAGCCGACCGCGAAATAGCCGGGCTTTCATCCGCGAGACTTGGATGCATTGTTCAGTTGTGCGCGGCGGGTTAATTCAAACGTTAGCTGCCTCTTTCGACATTGAATCTTTAGAGCAACAATGATCAAATTCATCTCAGGCGATATTTTGCGCGCGAACTCGGAGTTTATCGCGCTCGGCGTCGTGACGGGTGCGCCGGAGGGCGCGGGAGGCGGAGTGGCGGCGAAAGTCTCTTCCAAGTGGCCGGAGGTGCAGAAGCACCTGCGGCAGTTTACGCGCGGGAACAAGTTTCAGGGGGGCGATTTGTTCGTCGTCGCGCCGGGGAAGAATCGCCCCGGCGTTATTTTTATTGCGGCACTGTCGGAGGCGGATCAAGTCTCCGCGTCGTTCCTGAACCGGGGGTTGCGCAAACTGGCGCGTTATTGCATCAAGCACAGGGTCGGGAGCGTCGCGCTGCCGAAGATGGCGGCGGGGCTGGATTGGGAGGGTGAAGTGAAGCCGCTCGTAGAGAAATTTTTAGAGGGTGAAAAAACGGAGTTCTTCGTTTATGAAGATTAAGCATGGCCGCGCGATGGAAGTCTTTGTCAATCAGTTAACCGGAGGAATTTCTACTTGTTAGATTTCGCGATTGAGACGGCGCGCGAGGCGGGGCGGGTGCTGGCGGAACGGTTCGGGCGCGCGTCGCTGGAAGTGACGCACAAGGGCGACATTGATCTCGTCACCGAGTCGGACATCGCCGCCGAGCGCCTGATCGTCGAGCGCATACGCAGCTATTACCCGCGCCACGCCGTACTGGCCGAA
>DASQDV010000353.1:0-2880 GCA_035633995.1 Pyrinomonadaceae bacterium
GGGCGGCATGGACATCGAAGAGGTGGCCGCGCACACGCCCGAAAAGATTCTCAAAGAGACGATTGATCCGGCCATCGGCTTTCGCCCCTACCAGGCGCGCAAACTCGCCTTCGGCCTCGGCCTGCCCGCCGACCTGATCAATCCGGCGGCGAAGTTCATGCAGACGCTCTACGCGGCGAACGAGCAGATGGACGCGTCGCTCATGGAGATCAACCCGTTCCTGCTGACCAAAGACAAACGCCTCATCGCGCTCGACGCCAAAGTCAACTTCGATGACAACGCCATGTTTCGTCACAAGGACTTCGCGAGCTTGCGCGACCTGAACGAAGAAGAGCCGCTTGAGATCGAAGCCTCGAACTTCGACCTCAACTACATCAAGCTCGACGGCAACATCGCCTGCATGGTCAACGGCGCGGGGCTGGCGATGGCGACGATGGACATCATCAAACTCGCGGGCGGCGAACCCGCAAACTTTCTCGACGTAGGCGGCGGCGCATCGCAGGAGCGCGTCGAAGCGGCGTTCAAGATTCTGCTTGCGGACGAAAACGTCGAGGCCGTCTTGATCAACATCTTCGGGGGCATCGTGCGTTGCGACATGGTGGCGCGCGGCGTGGTCGGCGCGGCGCAAAATCTGGGCGTGAAAGTTCCGGTCGTCGTCCGGCTCGAAGGCACGAACGTCGAAGAAGGCCAGCGCGTCATACGTGAATCCGGCCTCAACTTCACCGTCGCGCAAGGCATGCAGGACGCCGCCGAGAAAGTCGTCGCGGCGGCGAAGCAAAAAGCAGCGTGATTGAAATGATGAAATAGGAACGATGAAGTAAAATCGCAAAGCATTTGTCTTGCAGTTCATCGTTCCTCGTTTCTACTTCATCCTTAAATTTTATGCGTCACTGGCTACATGTCCTTGTCCTTCTCAGCCGCTTCGGGTTGGCGGCGATGTGGTTGTTCGCGGCGGGGGCAAAGCTCTACACGCTGCACGATTTCGCGTTCAACATGACGAACCTCGTGCCGGAGCGCGTGGCGATGCCTTTGACGATTGCGTTGATCGCTCTGGAACTCGCCGCCGCCGTGCTGCTCGTCATTCCGCGCACGGCACGTGCGGGCGCGCTCTTGACGGCGGCGATGCTCATCGGCTTTGCGCTCTACGGCCTCCACTACGTCTATATAATGCGCGGGGAACCGCTCGAATGCGGCTGTTTCGGCGGCATCATCGGCAGCCAACTCGGCGTCAAGACCGCGCTCAGAAATCTCGCGTTGCTCGTGCCCGCCGCGCTCATTATCTACGCGACGCGGCGCGTGCGCCGATACAACTGATCGGGGCTTTTGAGGCTCAAAGTATGTGACCGAACACGCGCGTGAAGGCGTGAGTTTTTCTTGAAAGTCGAGGCTGTAAGGTGATGCTGAATATTTTAACTTTGTCTTTGTGGGCGTCGTTGCTATGTGGGGCGCAGAGTTCGCAGGGTTCCGTAACTGCGCAGAGGCCGGAGGGCACAGACGTGAGCGCGAATATGAGTCAAACCGTTAACGTGCGCTACGGGCAGGAAGTCGCGGTGCCCGGCCACAAGTTCAAGATCAAATTCGTCTCCGTGCCGGAAGACTCGCGTTGCCCGAAAGGCGTGAACTGCATCTGGGCGGGCAACGTGCGCGTCCTGCTGCATGTGACGAAGGCCAAAAGCAAGCCGGTCAAGGTCGAACTCAATCTCAACCCCAGAGACTTTCCCGACGGTCAGGCTGCCAACTACGGTAACTACAAACTGAAACTCGTCAGCGTCGAGCCTTATCCCGTTGATGGTCAACAACGCGTCGTCAAAGACTACACGGTGACGTTGGGCATATCCAAAAAATAGGCGCTACAGCGTTCACCCTGTTGCTGGAACCGGGGCGCGGCGCTATTCAGTAGAGGCTCGTGCAGGTAGACGGGAGCATAGATGGCGACACTTTCTTTCTGGGGCGGAGTCGGCACCGTGACCGGCTCGAAGTATTTGATCGAAGGTGCGCAGGGGCACGTGCTCATCGACTGCGGGCTGTTTCAGGGTTTCAAAGAACTCCGCGAGCGCAACTGGCAAGACCCGCCCTTTGATCCGGCGAGCCTCGACGCCGTGCTCATCACGCACGCGCACATCGATCACACGGGCTATCTTCCGCGCCTCGTCGCGCTCGGCTTCAAGGGTGCGGTCTATTGTTCGCGCGGCACGGCTGACCTCCTGAAGATCATGCTTCCCGATTCCGCGCGTATTCAGGAAGAGGACGCTTCGTATCGCAATCGTCACAAACTCACGCGCCACGCGCCCGCGCTCCCGCTCTACACCGAAGAGGACGCGCGCGAGACGCTCAAACTTCTCCAAGCCTTGCCGAACACGGGCGAGGCGGCGGAGGTTGCGCCCGGAATCCGCGCGGGCTTTCGCATCGCGGGGCACATTCTCGGCGCGAGCCTCGTGCTCGTCGAAGTCGAAGGGGCGGGCGCAGACGGCGCGGGTCGCAGCGTCCTCTTCTCAGGCGACCTCGGCCACTACGATCAGGTGATCATACGCGACCCGGCCTCGCCGCCCGCGTGCGACTACATGCTCGTCGAATCAACTTACGGCGACCGCCTGCACGACCCCGCCGACCCCAAAACCGAACTCGCGCGCATCATCAACGAGACGAACGAGCGCGGGGGCGTCGTTCTTATTCCGGCCTTCGCCATCGGGCGCACGCAGGAGTTGATCTATCTCATCCGCGAACTCGAAGACGAAAAACGCAGTCCCGTCCTGCCCGTCCGCGTAGATTCGCCGATGGCCGCCGCCGCGACGCAAGTTTATAGCCGCCGCACGGAGGAACAGGACGAAGAATACGCGAGCATCCTCGCCGAGCGTCGCCATCCTTTGCGCACGCACTCGA
>DASQDV010000354.1:0-8053 GCA_035633995.1 Pyrinomonadaceae bacterium
CGGGAGGTTGCGTCCAGCCGACGCAACCTCCCGCTTATCTCGTCTATTGCTACCCGGCGGCGGTGTTTTTGGTCAGCAAGCGTGTCACCGTCTCCGTCAGATGCCCGATGTCCTGCGGCTTCCTTAAAAAAGCATCGACGCACGCGCCCCATGCCTCCCACTTCACATCGCTCGCCGAGAGCATGATGATCGGCGTCCGCCGCCGGTGCGGCAGTTGCCGCGCACGCCGCGCAAGTTCCAGGCCGTCATGGCCGGGCAATTGATTGTCGAGAATGAACAGGTGATAACGCGCTTTACTTTCAATCTTGCGCATGGCCTCTGTCGCGTCGGCACACAGTTCCACCGTCCAGCCCGATTCCTCCAGAGATTCTTTAACGGCCTCAGCCACTATTTGATAATCCTCGACGCAGAGGATATTGATAGCGCGTGCTTTCACACGCGTGCGAGGAAGGCTACCGCTGTGGTTGATGATGCTCTGCTTTCGCGTCTCGGGTGGGGTGCGCAGGTGCGCAAGCTCTTTATGCCTGCCCCGCGCTTCGTCCAGCATGGCCGCGAGGGTGGCATGATGGTGCAAACCTAACAGCCGCGCCGCGCGCGTGATGCTCCCCTGACTGTCTATCAGAGCCCGCCGCACGTATCTGGCTTCGTATGCGTGTACCACCTCGTTGAGATCGAAGTTCGCCCAAAAATCCACGAGGCTGCGAACGCGACGCTGTGACAACACCGCACGACGTGCCGACACAATACCGACAGCACACGCGCGCAGACGCGAAATCGTCTCGGCGTCCTGCGTTTCTTTCAACAAGTTATTCGCGCGCAAATATGTCTCCAACATGTCGTGCTCGCTGATGCGCTCGGCGTGTTCCTCGATCAACGTCAGCAGCGCACGCCCCGCGTCTTCAACCGCTCCGGCTTGCTCGCCGAGGTCGGCTGCGCTTCTCAGCGTGTCGAGCGATTCGACGAAGTTGCCTATCTTAGAGAGGATACGGCCTTGCGTGGTGAGAGCTTCAGCCAACAATCCCTGCTCGCCGCCTGTCGAGAGCACGCGCACGGCCTCGCGGATCGCGCTCTCGGCTTCGCGCATTTTTCCCTGTGCCAGCAGGACGCGGGCGCGCGTCTCATCTACCTGTGCCACGCTGCCACGATCATTTAGGCTGATGAACAAGTGCCGCGCACGTGTCAGGTGCTCGTGCGCTTCATCATGCCGCCCGACGGTGTGAAGCAGGAACCCCAGATTGTTTTCGGCGCGGGCGCGATAACTTGTATGGCCTGCCTGCTCGAAGTGAAACGATGCAGCGGTGAATTCGATAATTGAGCGGTCCAGGTAATCCGGTCGGTGCTCGGCTTCGCCTAAGAACATGAGGGTCAGGGCAAGCTCATTGTGGAACTTTCCTTTGAGGAAATCATTGGTGCTTTTTTGAAAGAATTCCGTCTCGTCCGTCAAAATGCGCAGCGAATCGTTATAACGACCACTCAATGATTCAACGATTACGAGACGCAGTAATATCTTAGCCCGTAGCTCTATCTCAATGCCGTCAGCAAGCCCCTTGAGTGCTTCCTGATAAACCACCCTTGCATCATCGTATGCTCCGGCGCGACGATAGCAAAAACCGAGTTCGCTCTGCGCGGCGGCTACTCTCGTTATCTCTCCTAATGCTTGAAAACGCCTTATACTTTCGCTGATTAAGTCTTTGGCCTTTTCTTGCGCTCCCTCAATCTGCCCGACGCTGCCGAGATAACCGGAGAGGGAACCGGCACGCAAAAGTACCTCTGCGGCTGTCAACTCGGATAGCCCTTTAAGTGAAGGGCGTTCACCCATACCTTGCCACAATTCGGCGAGCGCCTCGCGCGCCGATTCGTAATCGCCTTTGTGCTCAAAGTCTGCGGCTATCTGGCATCGAAGCTGCGCCAGCTCGTCGCTGCTCAATGTACGGTTTTCCAGATGCTTCACTAAAGTTTCAGCTAAAGTCATTGTGAGGGCTCACCTTTCTTTGTGCTTGCTAAAAAATTTTCAGGCAGGCTAAAGTCACGTCCTATCAATTGGATAGGCCGCAAATTAAAACCAGAAGGGACTGGTTTCACCAACTACCTCAGAAGGAAAAGAAGAAATGAAAACCTACCCAAATGCTATTGCAGCACTGGTGTTGGCGTTTGTGTTCACCACGTCTGCCTTCGCCGGTGACGGCGTGATGCACACTGACAAAACTCCACCACCCCCGCCGCCAGCACAGGCAAACGGCGTAATGCATACGGATATAGCCGCTCCCGCGCCGGAAGCGGATGTCGTGACGGAGACTGCGCTCAACCTGCTGCAAAATCTACTGGCGCTGCTCTAAGTGGGTAGAACAGTTGAGGTTGATTTCAGGCTGCCGTGAGATTCACGGGCGGCACAGTCTTCGTGTGTCCGGCAGGAATATACAACAATTGTGAGACTCTGCGGGAAAATTTCTGAGTCGTGTACGCGAGCATTTGCGTGCGCGGGGCGTTGGATGCTCCTCGATATATCTTAAAAATCGTATTATAAATTATGATATAGCCAGCGGAGGAGATGCCATGTCGGATGAAGTGAGAGGGATTGAGGAGCTGCTTAAGCAGGCGATTGCTAAAGGTGAGTTCGACGACCTGCCGGGGAAAGGCAAGCCGCTTGATCTGAACGCGCATTTTGAGACGCCGGAGCACTTGAGGATGGGATACTCCATGCTCAAGGGGGCGCAGTTCGTGCCGGAGGAGGTGCAGATTCTCAAGGACATGGCGGAGCTACGTGAAGAGATAAAGTCTTGCCGCGAAGAGGAGCGGAAGAGGGAACTGGTGAAGGCGCTCAGGGAGAAGAGTCTGAACTATAGTTTGTTGATGGAGCGGGCTAAGAGGTCGAGGTGATTTATCCGCGTCGCCTCTAATAATGAAGGCACGCGGCGGATGCGTGTAAACTATTTATCTTCTCGCCGGGTGCGCCGTAGAACGAAGGCATGCGTCCGGTCGCCCGACCGATAGTGCATCTTTAAACGTCCTTTCCTGCGCCCGGAGCGGATACCTTTCGCGTGCGGCGTCGGGTGGTGCGGCAGGGCGTCAGGCTGCGGAAAATCCTCGCCGGTATATCACACATTCTTTCAGGAGGCCGATATGTCACAAGAGAACGTTCAGACTGTTCGGGAGTTGTACGAGGCTTTCGGCAGGGGCGATGTCCCGACGGTGCTCGGCCAGATGGATCAGGGCATCGAGTGGAATGAGGCGGAGAACTTCATCTATGCGGATCGTAACCCTTACGTCGGGCCGCAGGCGATACTCGAAGGGGTCTTCATGCGGCTCGGCTCAGAATGGGAGGGGTTCAAGGTTACGCCGGAGGAATGGCTCGATGCCGGGGACAGAATAGTGGTGCTCGGCACTTATAGCGGAACGCACAACGCGACGGGCAAGCGCGTGCGCGCGCAGTTTGCACACGTGTGGAGTGTGCGTGACGGGAGAGTCGTGAGATTTCAGCAATACACCGACACGAAGCAATTTGCGGAAACCGTTGCCGTATAGCTTGCGCGTTGGCCGCTGCTTGGCAGGGGAATTTAACCCGCCGCACCGGTCAGTTTGTCTTTCCTCGCCACCTGCCCGGCACGCCAATTAAATGCGTCGTCGGGCGCGCGGAAAGTCGTGTTGATGACAACGGTGAGCGACCCGCCTATGACGTACACGGAAGTCAACACGCTACTCCGGCAGTTGCCGGACAGTGTGCGAGGTATCTATAGGGGATGCCGGGAGGGAAATCGTTGAAACATAAGCTGCTGTATTTGGTCTTCATCCTGACGTTCCTGCTTTGCGGCGTGAGTGCATACGGGCAAGGCTCGTCCTTGCCCGGAAATAAAAAGCCCCGCACGGTGGATGATTACCGGCCTCGCACGCTAAAGCAGATAGTCTCGAAGGCTGCTGCGGGAGGACATCGTGACAAAGAAAGCGGAGTGGTGCTGCACGGAAATATCCTGCCTTCGCGTGTGAAGGTGATTTATGCGGGTTCGACCCGACCGCTTCCACAGAACAGGAAGGATGTCCTCGTGAAGTGGGCGCAGCGGTTTGCAGGTGATCCGGCTCATTATACCGTGCCGTATGAGACGGAGGCGCTTTTTGTTGAAGGCAGGACGAAACACTGGCTGGCAGTCAGGAGGGATTTCGCGGCGGGTCTCACGAAGGAGCTGAAGAAAGGTGACGCGGTGTTTTTATACCTGATTCGATTAGGCGGGGTGCAGGCTGCGGGCAAATGGGAGTGGTTGATGTTGGTGGAGAGTTATCTTCCTGCGAATTAAATTGAAGCGAGATGACAGGCATACATAATCTTTTCATCTTTATCGCCACCTTAGGATTTTTGTGCTCGTCCAAGTCGGGATCGGGGAATTGATGAATTCGAGAAGTGTGAAATCTTTTGAGGAAGATTGAGGTTTCCAGTCGAAACTTATCGGGTCAGACGAATAACCATCATCATAATGGTTATTCGCGTCGGACGGCGTAGAAGGAAGGCTCTGAGACGTGGCTTAAAGTTGTAAACAAAACAGGCAGAGCCTTTGCTTCAAGGTTCGTGAGCTTATGTGCCCTGTAAAATGTCGCATGAGGTTCGGCTGGTCGTAATGCGTATGCAGGGCAAGCCGGGAGAGGCCGCCCGGCGCAGTTCAGACGGCCTCTTCAATAATTCATCTATCGGATAGTCTCTAGCGGCAGCCTGCGATCCATTGACGACACTGTGATTGCATCATAATTCCGGTAGAGGTTTGTCCTCCGGTGGTCGGGGAAGTCATGCCGCGCGCGTCTCTCATGCACGACTCATAATTCGCACGGTCGCAGAGCGCCGAACTACTACTGCCGCCACCGCCGCCACCGGTATAAGGGCAGGTGCGTTTCCTTTGCTGTTCGGCGTTCAGTCTCTCCAACTGGTTGTTCCAGTAATACATTTCCTGAAGCGTTCCCGAAGCAGCCGCCTGAACTGCACGCGACGAGGCGTAGTTGAATCTGCGACGCCAGTTCGCACAGGCCGGGGAAACTCTCGACTGCATGAAATTGAAGCCGAGCGATGTTGCGCCAAACTGCGTGTAAGCATGTTCGTCGGCGGAAGCGAGGCGGGAGCCGCCGCCCGCGTCGTCTCTGTTCGACAAGTCCGTCGCAGCGTCGGCGGCGCTGGCGAAACTCATTGCAGACGAATCCACCGGCTGGCAGACCGGCAGGACGACGACCGTTATCATCAACACAAAGGCGATCACTGAAAGCATTTTCTTCATGGGGGTTCTTCGCTCCTTACTTTAGGCGTGGCGTCAATTGTCTGGGAAGCTGCGTTGAACTTCACGCCGCAGGCTGTGGCGACAACGGGTGGAAGTTTGTCGTCCGGTAGTCGGGCTTTAAATAGGGCTTCCGTGTGATAAACGCACAGGTCGTCAAGAGGTAAGAGGTTGCGGCCTCGTGTTGCTGCCGTGAATTAATGTACGAGGTGAAGCCGACTGACTTTGGAACCGGTTCGAACAAGTGAAGTACCGGCAATGCGCGCCTTTTATCAGCTTTCGAGCGAAGCTGTCAACACAAAAAATTCAGTATCAGACAAAAAAAAGGAGGCGTTGATAATTCAACGCCTCCATCGAAGTTTGGGGGTTTGGCGAGTCTCGTTGAGAGGCTGCGCTCGCCTGCGTGCTTTACGGTTGGCCGAAGCGGTTGCGGTATTCGTGCGAGTGCAGGAAGCCGAAGATCAGGATGCGGTAGTCGCCCGTCTGGACGCTGCCGTTGCCGTTGGTCAACACGTTCACCCACGCCTCGAAGCCCGACTGTTCGGGGTCGCGCCTGAGATAGCCGAAGTATTGCATCGCGACGAACCCGCGATAGAAGAAACGGCTCTGCACTTCCTGGCTCTCGATGAAGGCGCGCAGCGTTTGCGCCGCCGACCGCCCGCCGCTCGCCATCGCCGCGACGAGTTGCGCATGGTTGGCGAGGCGGACGCCCGCCGTCTGCTCCAACTTGCTCACGAACGCTTCGGCGTTAGCCGCGTTCGTCAGCCCGCCGTAGCGCGCCTGAAACTCAGGCCGCGTCACGAACTCGGCGAGGTAGGCATCTTTGCTGGCTTCCAACTCGGCAGCCGTCTGCGGCGTGCCGATGCGCGCCATGTCGTGCATGAACTCGGCGTAGCGCGGCAGCCGGCCGAGGGCGGCGTCGTAGAAGCGATAGACGAAGAAGCCGCGCCCGCTGAATTCGGGCGAGCGGTAGAAGCCCGAAGAGATTTGCACGCGGTCGCACTCCGGGTTCGACGAGCCGTAGCCGTTGTTCGGGCACTTGGCGAGCACGCTGAGCCATGCGTCGAGGCCGCCCTGTTCCGGCGCGCGGTTGAGGAAGTCGAGATACTGCTGGCGCACGAAGAAGCTGCCGTCTTCGAGCGGGTTGGCCGCCGGAACAATCGCGCCGAAGACGCCTGCCATGATGGTCGCGCCCGTCGTGTTGTTGACGACGGTGACAGTCGTGCCGTTCGTGATGTCGGGCACGCTGTTTCCGTCGTTGGTGTTCAATTCTAGTTCGCCCCGGAAGAAAGTGTTGAGGACGATCTGGCCGATGCTCACGTTGTTAATCAGAACGCGGAACGTCGTTCCGGCGGGCAGGTTCACATCCTGCACTTCCACCTCAAGGCGACGGCCATCGGGGCGCACGCGGAAGTCTGCGTGGCCTTGTGGGATCATGCCGCCGATGGTCGCGCCGGAGAGCGGGATGCGGACGCGTATTTCGCCGCCGGGGCCGGGCGTCGGGTTCGGAGACGGGCTCGGACTCGGACCGGGACTTGGACTTGGACTTGGACTCGGACTTGGGCTTGGATTTGGACTCGGACTTGGACTCGGGCCGGGTGAAGGGCTCGGCGACGGACTCGGCGACGGGTTGGGCGATGGCGTCGGCGACGGGAGCGATTGCGTGAAAGTACCGGCGATGATGGTCGAGCCGTTGCGGTCGGTGATAACGATGCTCGTGCCGTTGACGACGGGTGGAATCGTCTGCCCGTGATCGGTTCTGAGTTCGAGTTCGCCTTTGAGCGAGTTGATGACGATCTCGCCGACACGCACGTTGTCTACAAGCACGTTCAGCCTCGTCCCGTTCGGCAAGTTCACGTTTTCGATCTTGATCCTCAGGCGACGGCTGCCTTCGGATTCGCGTCGAAATTCGGCTTCGCCGACGGGCGTGGCGCCGTTCAAACTCGCGCCGACGAGCTGGATTCGCATTCTCGCCTCCCCGCCTTGACTGGGCGAAGGGCTTGGCGAGGGACTCGGAGTCGCGCTCGGTGAAGGGCTAGGCGAAGGGCTTTGCGCAGGCATCGCCCCTGTCGAAGTGTAGGCCGGGGAAGCACTTAGGGCGAACAGGCTGAGAAGAAGGATGATCCCCGCCGCGCCCCTTCGCAAATTTATCGATTGCATCTTGCTTTTTAGAAAATTCATCGCTCTTTCCTCTTAAACCCTGAAATTCGCACTCTTGATGCGCCTGCTGTTATCTCTCTGCGAGCCGGGACTTCCAGCCCAAACTGCGCTCGCACTACCAGACCACGCAACCTGACCTTTACAACCGCCGTGCCAGCATCTGGAAACAGCCTGAAATAAGGCGTTTAGCGCGTTCTTCCCTATCCCGCGCGCCAGCAAGTCGAATTGATCAATCGTTTCGGGCGGCAAAAGTTGATACCTGGTTCGCACCAGTTCGCGGAGAGTACCGCTGAATGCTGTTTGAGACGCATAAATACAGGGTTTTGTCGAAACTGCGAAGGAAGTATGCGATGCGAAGGAAATATACAGCTATGGGCGACGTTTTTATGAGCCTGAAAATCGCCGGGAGCATCATCGCTAAGCCCGAAGTGTGCGCAGTTCGTTTGAGAAAGATTGATTTTGCAGGGGTTTTGCCCGTGTCTTGTTTGAGCTAACGTTTCATGACGCGGAATTTTGAGCTGGAACGAGTCGTTTCCGGTAGGTGGCACGGTTGTTGCCATATGTATATTGTGTAGATTGAACGTAAAGGGGGCAAATCTGTTGTCGCCGGCGAGGAATTTGTAGCAACGTTTCGACGCCCGACATAC
>DASQDV010000355.1:0-4649 GCA_035633995.1 Pyrinomonadaceae bacterium
TGTCATCACGACGCCGCATCTCGGCGCTTCGACGAAAGAGGCGCAGGAGGGCGTGGCCGTGACGGTGGCCGAACAGATGCGCGACTACTTCCAGACGGGCGCGCTGCGCGGCGCGGTGAACGCGCCCGCGCTCGGCGCGCAGGAATTGCACACGCTCTCGCCTTATCTCGTTCTCGCCGAACGCCTCGGCAGGTTTCACGCGCAGTTGATTGACGAGGCCGTGCGCGAAGTGCGCATAGAGTATGCGGGCGAGTTGGCGGAGTTGGATGCCGCGCCCGTGACGCGCGCCTTCCTCGCAGGACTTTTGCGCGACATGAGCGCGCGCGTCAATGTCGTCAACGCGTTTCTCATCGCGGAGGAACGCGGCATCACCGTGACCGCAGCGCAGACGCGCGGCGCGGTCGGCGAACTGACGCCTGCTATCACGACGCGCGTGCTCACTACGGGGGGCGAGCAGACCGTCTCCGGCGCGCTTTTCGGCGCGGGCGGCGACGGTGGGCGCATCACGGAGATCAACGGCTTCCGCATCGAAGCGATCCCGTCGGGGCACATGGTCGTGACGCGCAACCACGACGTGCCCGGCGTCATCGGTCGCGTCGGCACGATTCTCGGCGCGCACGGCGTCAACATCAGCCGTTTCCACTTAGGCCGTCACGAGCGCGGCGGCGAAGCGATGGCCGTGATCGAAACCGACGCGCCGCTCGATGAGGAAACGCTCCACGAGTTGCAATCCTTCGAACAGATCGTCTCGGCACGGCGCATCGTGCTCGATTCCTGAAGACGGGCGAGGAGCCGTATAGAAAGACTCGACGCCGCAGACGCAGAGAGAGAGAGCTTAGAAATGATGAAGTAGGAACGATGAACGCGGACCGGGAAGCAGCAACTTGCTTGCCTGCTTTTCTACTTCATCGCTGCGCGTTCCCGTTTCAATGTTTCACTCTGCATATCTGCGTCGGTGACAGTTTTTTCGTTAATTAGCAACAGCCGCATTCGTGCGGCTGTTTCCTTTTCACTCGACGATGAACTTGGCGTGTTGGGTCGCGCTCGTCTTCGAGATGCGGTCAATGGCCGTAATGTGGAGGGCGTAGCGACCGGCGGCGAGGCCGTTCAGCGAGAGTTCGGCGGCGTAGGGGAGGCTCGTTAGATCGGTCATGCCTTCGGTTTCGAGTTTGCGCAGGGGCGACGTGATAACGGGCTGGCCGTCGCGAAACACCTGCACCTGCAAGGCGATGTCGGGGCTGCCGTTCGCGGCAGTGGGCGTGCGCGCCGCGTTATAAACGTAGATGAAGAAGCGCATGCGCGAGGTGCGAGCCAGTCGCCCGTCTACGCTGATGACAACCGGCAGGGCATTCTCCGTCGCGTCCTTCGCGGGCACGATCTCTGTGCCCGTATACTCGCCGACGAAGATGCTGCTCAAAGAGAGTTTGCCTTTAGCGAGGTCTGGAATTTCAACCCATTGCGCCGCGCTGCCCGTGCGCCCGCTCAAAGGGTCGCGCGCGGCGATGCGCACCTGATAGATGCCCGGCGCAACGGCCAGATTACTGCTCACGATGATCCGGTTCGCGTAAGGCGATGTGGCGGGTGTGTTCGGGGTGACGTTCAGGCGGCGCTGGAAAGAGTTCTTGAGTTCGCCGCGTTCGTCGTAGAGCGCGCCGACGACTTCGATCTGTTCGGGAGGGATTTTGTCTCCGGCGGGCGCGGCAGTAGCCCCGCGCTCGACCTGTATGGTCGTGGTCAGGATCGTGCCGCGCGGCGGCAGGTTGAAGTAGTTGAGCGCAAGCGAGGTGGGCAGCGCGGTCTTCGGAAAGAGCGAATGGAGGGCGGCGAGCAGGTCTTTGTTCTGCGTTTTCGCGTTGGGCAAGACCTTCTCTTTCGCGTCCGGCTGTCGTTTCGTGTCCTTCGCGCGCGCCGGTTCGGCGGGCGGCGTTGTATAAAAACCGCGCTGCACGAGCACGCTCACGTCGGCGCGATCTTTGATGCTCACTTCGACGCGTTGAAACTTTCCGCCGCGCTGCTCGGCGTTCTCCGGTCGCCACGCGAGCAAATAGTAGACGGAAGTTTCCTTGATGGATTTGACGAGCGCGTCGCCGAGCGCGTTCGTGTTGAGCAGAGCGCGCCCGCCCGTGTCGGCGGCGATGATGCGCAGAGGCTCCTGGCGCGCTGTCGTTTCGTTCATCGAACCCATCGCAAGTTGACCTGCGGGGTCGAACGCGGCATCGCTCGTAACGTCCGGCATCCCCGTGATGTCCGCCGACAGGCCGCGCGCGTCGAGCGTGTAAACGACGACCCCGGCGCGCACCGCTGCGTCTGTTACGCGACGCAAACCTTCGCTGATTTCCGAGCGTCGCATCTCGACCGGAAAGCCATCGGAAATGAGATAGACGATTTTGCGTCCCGGTAACTGCGCCATCGAGCGCATCAGGCTGCGGAGGCTGTTGAGCGTGTTCAGAGCGCTCGACGCGGTTTGTTGTACGAGTTGAGAGGCGCGCTGGCGCACCTGCGACTCGGCGGACACGCGTGCGTTTCGCGGGTCGCCGAAGACCGGATTCTCCCTGATCGTGGCGTCAATGAAATAGTTGAGGACGTTCGGATCGTTCTGTTCGATGGCGAGCGCGTGTAACTGCGTCATCTGTGGCCGTTGAAAATCGCGCACGACGATTTCGCGCAGGTTGAGGCGCGCGACAGCGGCGCGCAGCACGCGCCGGTCGTCCGAGAGTTGTTGGAGGAATCCGAGCTGGTTGCTGGCGGTCGCGATCACGGCCTGATCGTTTTGCCCCATCTCTTCTTCGATGTAGCGGAGCAGGAGCCCGCGCGTGCGCGCGAGGCTGTCGGGGGACAGATGCAGGTCGTCTACGAAGAAAAGGATGACGCGTCCACGGTCGAGCGGTCTGGGCGCAGCAGCAGCAGGAGCGGCGGTGCCGGTCGCATTGGTCGCCGGAGTCGTGTTTGCCGTGCCGACGCGACCGCCGCGCGCCGCCGCAAGTTGAGCGTCTTCGTTGACGCTCCCGGCGGTCACGCGCTCGAAGAAAGAGATCGCCTGCGGCTTGCCGTTCACGCGCAACTCGAATTGTTCGGGACGGAGGCCGTCAACGAACTTGCCCTGCTTGTCTAAGACTACAACGTCCGTCTGCACGAGTTCCGTGTTGACGCGGATGATCTCGTCGGACGGATCGGGCACGGGCGACGGCGTCTGTTGCCCATCTTGTGCCCGCGCGTTTGAGGCGAGCGACAGGCAGCAGAGGGTGAACAGGAGCAGCAGGGCGCGACGGAAGGGAAGGGTGTTTGAGAGCATTGCCGTTAAAACTTGAGCGCAAGCGTTGAAGGGACGTTGACGAAGGGCATCATAGCATTCGGCGACGGCGCGACGCGAGAGCGAGCCGCGTGCGCCCGTGTTTAGAACTTTCGCCGCGCGCCTCCCGTATTAAACGCCGTCGGTTAAATCTGCCGAGACGCCCGCACGCTCTTATCTACACGGCGTCCGCCGGAGGTGTAGAAAACTCTTGAGTGAAGACGTTGTAACCCTCGCGCTCGACCGCGTCTCGAAAAAATTCGACGATTTTGTGGCAGTTGACGAACTGAGTTTGCAGGTGCGCGCCGGTCGCATCTTCGGCCTGATCGGGCCGAACGGCGCGGGCAAGACCACCACCATACGCATGATCGTCAATATCCTCGCGCCAGATTCGGGTAGCATCAAACTCTTCGGCGAAAGGATGTCCGAACGTTTGCAGGATCGCATCGGCTACTTGCCGGAGGAGCGTGGCCTCTACAAAAAGATGCGCGTCGGTGAGCAGTTGCGCTACTTCGGCCAACTGAAAGGGCTGTCGGTGCGCGAGGCCGACGCGCAACTCGACCGCTGGCTGGCGCGCCTCAAACTCTCCGAGTGGAAGATGAACAAGACCGACGAACTCTCCAAGGGCATGCAGCAAAAGATTCAATTCATCGCCACCGTGATGCACTCGCCCGATCTGCTCATCCTCGACGAAGTCTTCTCCGGCCTCGACCCCGTCAACGCCGAACTCCTGAAAGACGTGCTGCTCGAACTCAAAGCCGAACGCCGCACGATCATCTTCTCCACGCACATGATGTCGCAGGCCGAGCAACTCTGCGACGACATCTGCCTGATCAATCGTTCGCGCAAAGTTTTGGAGGGCAGCTTGCGCGAGGTCAAGAGCAGTTTCGGGCGGCGCGCCGTCGCGCTGCGCGCAGAGGGTGGCGACGGCGTTTTGCAGGACGCGCGGCTTGTCGCCGGCGTCAAGACTTACGGGGATTACGTCGAGGCGCTTTTGGCCGACGGCGCGGACGCGCAGGAGTTGTTGCGCCGTCTGGTCGAGACGGGCGCGCGCGTGACGCGCTTCGAGCAGGTCGAGCCGAGTTTGCATGACATCTTCTTGCAGAAGGTCGGGGAGGGCGCATGAAGAAACTGCTGGTCATCGTCAAACGCGAGTACTGGAATCGCCTGCGCACCAAGTCGTTCATCATCACGACGCTGCTCGGGCCGCTCATCATCGTCAGCTTCGCGGTCGTGCCGGGGCTGCTTTTCTCCATGCGCACGGGCGGCGCGACTAAAGTTGCCGTCGTTGACGAAACGGGACGGATGTATGAAGCCGTCCGCGAGTCCCTGTTGCGACGGGGCGACGACGGCGGCGGGC
>DASQDV010000356.1:0-3865 GCA_035633995.1 Pyrinomonadaceae bacterium
TGATCGGGCCGGAGACGGTCAACACCGTGCCGCCCGCCACCTACACGGCCATACGCGATCACGGCAAAGTCGCGCTCACGCTCGAAGAGGGCTTGGACGAATGCCGCACGCTCGTCAAGGAGTTGGGCGAGATCGGGATTGACCTGAAAGCCGTCACCGAGAAGTTGCAGAAGGACGGGCTGGGTTCGTTCGTCACTTCGTTCGACACGCTGGCCGAGTCCATCGAGTCGAAGCGCGACGCGATTTTGTCGGGCATCAACGAGAGGTTGACGGCCTCTCTGGGAAAGTATAGTGAGGCGGTCGCGGGGGCGATCAAGGAAGCCGACAAGGGCGACGTGATGCGCCGCATCTGGCGCAAGGACGCCAAGCTCTGGAAAGAGGACGAAGCGCACCAGAAGCTCATCAAGAACGCGCTCGGCTGGTTGACCGTGCCCGACATGATGATCGGCGTCGAAGACGACCTCGTGCAGTTCGCCGACCGCATCAGGAACGTGCGCGAGTTCAAGCACGCGATGGTTTGCGGCATGGGCGGCTCGTCGCTCTGCCCCGAAGTCTTGCGTCAGACCTTCGGCAAGCAGGAGGGCTACCCCGAACTGCTCGTGCTCGATTCCACAGACCCCGACGCCTTCTCCGACATCGCAGAGCAAATTGACATCACGCACTGCCTCTTCATCATCTCGTCGAAGTCGGGCACGACAACCGAGCCGCTCGTCTTCTACAAGTACTGGTACGACCAGGTGGGCAAGCGCAAAGAGAATCCCGGCGAGTGCTTCGTCGCCGTGACAGACCCCGGCACGCTGATGGAGCAGATGGCGACGGACGACAAGTTCAAGCGCATCTTCCTGAACCCCGCTGATATCGGCGGGCGCTATTCGGCGCTCTCTTATTTCGGCATGGTGCCCGCCGCCCTGATGGGCCTGGACGTGAAGAAGTTGTTAGACCGCGCCGAGCGCGTCGTGCACGCGTGTGCGTCGGTCGTGCCTGCGGCGGAGAATCCGGGCGCGCGTCTCGGCGCAATTCTCGGCGAGTGCGCGAACGCCGGACGCGACAAGTTGACGATCAGCACCGACCCGCGAATTTCATCTTTCGGCCTGTGGGTCGAACAACTGCTCGCGGAGAGCACGGGCAAGGAGGGCAAGGGAATTGTGCCCGTCGCGGGCGAAACCCTCGGCGCGCCTTCGGTCTATGGCGATGATCGTCTGTTCGTACACATCGCGGTCGAGAAGATCGACAGCGAGACGGAAGCGAAGTTGAAGGCGCTCGAAGCCGCCGGGCATCCGGTCGTCTATCGCACGCTGACAGACCTCTACGATCTGGGCGAGGAGTTTTTCCTCTGGGAGATTGCGACGGCGTTTGCGGGCTGGCGTCTCGGCATCAACCCGTTCGACCAGCCGAACGTGCAGGAGTCGAAGGACGCGACGAAGGAACTGCTCGAAGCCTACGCGCGCGACGGCAAGTTGCAGGAGCAGGGCGTGCTGGCGAGCGACGACGTGTTGACGCTCTACGCCGACGAGAAGACGCGCGGCGAATTGCCCAACTCGTCCGTCGGCGAAGCCATCAAGGCGCACCTCGCGCGCGCCGGGGCGGGCGACTACATCGCCTTGCTCGACTACATCGAGGAGACGCCCGAACACGAGCAGATCATTCAGGCGATTCGCTCGCACCTGCGCGACGCGACGCGCTGCGCGACGACGACCGGCTACGGCCCGCGCTTCCTCCATTCGACGGGTCAGTTGCACAAGGGCGGTTCAGCCGCCGGAGTCTTCATGCAACTCACCGCGCCGGACATCAAAGACTTACCGATTCCGGGGCAGCCCTACACTTTCAGCACTTTGAAACAGGCGCAGGCGCTCGGCGATTTCCGCTCGCTCTCTTCGCGCGGACGCCGCGCCATCCGCGTCGATCTCGGCGCAGACGTGCCCGCCGGACTCCGGCGCCTGCAACAGTTGATCGGCGAAGCCATCCCACGCTCCGGCGCGACAGGAGCATAAACAGAAACGATGAAGGAAGACTGTCCGTTGTCAGTAGTCAGTTGTCCGTTGCCTGTGGTTATCGAGTGAGCGGCTAAAGATGAAAGCGAGCAACTTACGATAGACAAAAACAACTGACCAGTGACTACTGACAACGGACAGCTTTTAATGAGGAAATCTTATGTCTACACCTGAACAGACTACTAAAACAGCGAAGATCGGCATGATCGGGCTGGGCGTGATGGGCGAGAATCTGGCGCGCAACATCGAGCGCAACGGCTATTCCATCGCCGTCTGGAATCGCGAGGCGGCGAAAGTTGATGAGTTCGTCGAGCGGCTCGAAGGCCACGAAGTCATCGGCGCGCACACCCCCGAAGAATTTGTTAAGTCTCTGGAACGTCCGCGCAAGGCGATCCTGCTCGTCAAGGCCGGTTCTCCTGTTGACTGGACGGTTGACCAGATCAAGCCGTTCATGGAAGAGGGCGACATCATCATCGACGGCGGCAATTCCTACTTCATGGACACCGAACGCCGCGAGAAGGATTTGAAGGCCGAAGGATTCAACTTCATCGGCTCGGGCGTCTCCGGCGGCGAGAAGGGCGCGCTCTGGGGGCCGTCCCTGATGCCCGGCGGCGACCGCCAGGCTTACGAGCAGATTCGCCCCATCTGGGAAGCCATCGCCGCGAAAGTTGACGACGGCCCCTGCGTCACCTACATCGGGCCGGGCGGCGCGGGTCACTTCGTCAAGATGGTGCACAACGGCATCGAGTACGGCGACATGCAACTCATCGCCGAAGCCTACGACCTGATGCGCACCGTCCTGCGCATGGAGGCCACCGAGATGGCCGACGTGTTCGACGAGTGGAACCGGGGCGACCTCGAATCCTTCCTCATCGAAATCACCGCGCAGATTTTGCGCGTGAAAGACGAAGAGACCGGCCAGCCCCTGGTCAATCTCGTGCTCGACAAAGCGGGGCAGAAGGGCACGGGCAAGTGGACTTCCGACATCGCGCTCGACCTCGGCGTCGTCACCCCGACGATTGACGCCGCCGTTGACACGCGCAACTTGTCGGCGCGCAAAGAGGAGCGCGTCGAAGCCTCGAAGCAGATCAAGGGGCCGGAGCGCGGCCAGTTCACGGGCGACAAACGCGAGATGATTCAGGCCATTCACGATGCGCTCTACGCCTCGAAAATCTGCTCCTACGCGCAGGGCATGAATTTGATCCGCGCCGGTTCCGAAGCCTACAACTGGAACATAGACCTCGGCGAGTGCTCGCGCATCTGGAAGGGCGGCTGCATCATCCGCGCGCAGTTCCTCGACAAGATCAAGCAGGCTTATCAACGCCGCGCAGATTTGCCGAACCTCCTGCTCGACCCCGACTTCAATGCGTTCGTCCAACAGTCGCAAGCCAACTGGCGACATGCCGTTGCGACCGCGATTCAAACCGGAGTGGCCGTGCCCGGCATGTCCGCCAGCATCGGCTACTTCGATTCGTACCGCACGGCCAACCTGCCGCTGAATTTGACGCAGGCGCAACGCGACTTCTTCGGCTCGCACACCTACGAGCGCACGGACAAACCCGGCCAGCCCGCCGTTCACACCGAATGGGAAGAGATGCTCAAGAAAGGATGACGGGTGAAGGAAAGCTGTCCGTAGTCAGTTGTCAGTCGTCCGTTGCGTGTGGCAATCACGTTAGTTACTAAAGACGGTCTTGAACAACTGACAACGGACGACTGACAACGGACAGCTTTTCATTCATCCTTATTGTTATGTCTGCAACAGTCATGGAAAACCCCTTGCGCGCGGGCGTGCGCCTTGAGCGGACGGCCGAGCCGTGCGTCGTCGTCATCTTCGGCGCGACCGGCGATTTGACGAAACGCAAACTCGTGCCCGC
>DASQDV010000357.1:0-13502 GCA_035633995.1 Pyrinomonadaceae bacterium
CAGTTCATCGTGCCGCGTTCCTGCTTCGTCGTTTCTTCCGCGCGGGTCAATTCGAGCCGGAGACGGCGTTTCTATATTTCTCCGTGAGTTCTTCCTGGCAGGTGATGCAGATGTCGAGTTCGCGCAGCAGCCCGTTTTCGATGCCGTAAATCCAGCCGTGCACGGACAACTCCTGCCCGCGCTCCCACGCGCCCTGCACGATGGTCGTGCGGCTCACGTTCAAGACCTGCTCGATGACGTTCAACTCGCAGAGTCTCTGGAAACGCCTGTCGTCGTCCGGCTCGGCGGCGAGCAACTCCTCGTGCTCGTGCCTCACGTCCTGTATGTGCCGGAGCCAGTTATCGATCAGTCCGTGACGGCTGTTCATCAGCGCGGCCTTGACGCCGCCGCAGCCATAATGGCCGCAGACGATGATGTGCCGCACCTTGAGCACCTCGACGGCGTATTGAATCACCGAGAGGCAGTTGAGGTCTGTGTGCACGACGACGTTCGCCACGTTGCGGTGGACGAACAACTCGCCGGGCAGGAGGCCGACAATTTCGTTGGCGGGAACGCGGCTGTCCGAGCACCCGATCCATAGATAGCCCGGCGTCTGCTGTTGCGAGAGGCGGTTGAAGAAGTCGGGATCGGTAGCCGTCATCTTTTCCGCCCACGCGCGGTTGCGTGTGATCAGTTCGTTTAGTTTTTTCATCGCTTCAAATGGCGGGCGCGCCTTCGCCTTCGATCCAGACTTCGCCGCCCGCGAAAAACTCCTTTTTCCAGATTGGTACGGTGCGTTTGAGTTCGCGTATCGCCCACTCGCACGCCTCGAAGGCGGCGCGGCGGTGCGGCGCGCTCACACAAATGACGACCGAAGTTTCGCCGATTTCCAGACGCCCCGTGCGGTGCACGATGCCGATGTGCGCGATCTCGAATTGCTCGCGCACGCGCGCGCCGAGACGCCGCATCTCGCCGAGCGCCATCGGCGCATAGGCTTCGTAGACGAGGTAGAGCGTTTCATCGCGCCCGCGCGTGAATTGCCTGACGTAGCCGTCGAGCGTGACGGTTGCACCGCAGTGCGGCGGCACGACGCGGCGCGCAACTGCGCCGACGTTGACGGGGTCGGTCGTGAGTTCAAAAAAATCCGACGCAGCTTCGGCGTCCTGTTCATTCGTTTCAGCGCCGCCTTCTCCGCCTGCGCCGCCGCTGACGGGCGGGAAGATGGCGACCTCGTCGCCCGCGCGTACCTCAACCTGCGTCCCCGCGTATTCCTCGTTGACCGCGACGAGCAGCGAGCGCCCGAAGCGGCGCAGCGCGGGGTGCGCGGCGAGCACTTCCTCGAAGACGCTCGCGGCGGTGGCAGGCGCTGAGACTTCCATGTCTTCGCGGTCGCGCCCGACCGTCTCGCGCGCCGCGCCGAAATAGAGCAGCCGCACGCGAATCGTCTGTCGCGCGCCCGCGTGCAGGTGTTTGAGATCGTCGCTGGCAGAAGTCATTCGTCGAGGTTCGGGTGCGCGCCGCCGTGCCCGTTGCCTTTGGCGAGCGTGTGTTTGCGTGCGCGTTCTTCGTAATTGCCGACGACTTGCGAGAGCAGGTTGCCGATGCGTTCGAGTCGCGTCGCGGTGGAACGCATTTCGAGGAGCGACTGCTTGGCCTCGGCGTCGAGTTCCATGGCGGCGGCGACGAGAAAGGAGAGGCGTTCCGGCTCGGCGTCGGGGATGTCGGGGAGACTGGCGCGGTCGTCGTTCAAGTCGCGCACGGCGCGCGCGATGCGAGTGAAGACTTCCGCGACGCGTCGCGCGTGTTCTTCGAGCACCGCCGTGTCTTCCCGCTCGTCCTCAAAAAATTCGATGCGCCCGACCAGATAAGGCTCGCCCGCTTCGACATACTCGGCGAGGCGATAGCGTATGAGTCCGACGCTCAGGACGTTGGAACGCCCGTCGGGCAGCAGTTGCGCTTCGACGACTTCCGCCGCGCAGCCGACGTGGCCGATGGGCGGTCGCGTGTTGGTCGCCGTGTTCAGGTCAAAGTAAGAGAGGCCGAATAAATTGTTCCCGGCCTGCACGTCGGCAAACATCCGGCGGTAGCGTTCCTCGAAGATGTGGAGCGGCATCGGCACGCCCGGAAACAGCACCACCGGCAGCGGGAACAGCGGCAACTCTCGCACGCCGCGCACTCTCTCAAAGGGTTCAGACATGAAATAGAGGTCAGAGGCCAGAGGTTAGAAGTTAGTAAGAAGCAGTTTGTTTTACCTGATCTCTAACCTCCAGCCTCCGACCTCTACTACGTTGCTGCGTTTCGTTCGATGGCCTGGAGCGCGCTGGCGGAGGCGACGAGTTCCGCTTCGTCGGCTGCGTTCGTTTCGTCCATTGCCGCCGCGTCGCTGATGGCGGCGGTGGCGTGCGCGCGAGGCGTCTGTTCCGTGTGGAGTTCGAGTTGCTGTTCGATGAGTTCGAGAATCTTTTCGGGCGATTCGTCGCCGAGCGCGAGGCGTTTGGCTTCGAGCGTGAGCGCGGCGAAGTCGTGCGCGCGGGCGCGAAAGCGTATGTCGCGCGTGATGAGGTCTTCGATGATGCGGCGTTCGCGCACCTGACGTGTTGCGTCCGCGTCGAGTCCGGCGGCGACGGCGTATTCGACGGGCACGCTGCGGTTGCTGATCATGATGTGGAGCGCGCCGGTCAGCGTGCGCGCCTCTTCGCGCAGGCGCGGGATGTCGAGCAGAGAGTTTTTGAAGCCGAGGTGGCCGCGCAGGTTGATCTCGATAATGGGCGCGGGCGTCTGGTCGCGTTCGGGGTCGTGCGTGCGCGCTTCGCGGCGAATCACTTCCATCACGCCCGCGTGGACGGCTTCTGCGTCCGCGACGCCGGACACGTCGAAGTTGAGACGCTGGAAGGGGCGCTGCGTGTAGTCGCGCGAGTGGCGCGCGGTGATGCGCTTTTCGGCGTCAACTTCCACGAGGTAGAGGCCGCGTTCTTCTTTGAACTCGTCAATCGTGCAGGCTTCGAGCGAGCCGGGGTTGAAAGCCCAGTCCTCGATCTCAAAACGCTTGTGCGTGTGGCCGAGCGCCACGTAGTCAACGAGCGTGCGCAGTTCCTTCATGCGGGCGATGGAGAGCGCGGGTATGTTCGGGCGGTTGAGTTGGCCTTCCACGTCCGTGTGCAGCATCAGGATGTTGAACAACCCTTCATCGCGCGTCTGCCGGAGCGCGTCCGTGAGCAGGGGGATGGCGGCGTTCGTGGACGTGCCGAACCAGTGCGTGCCGAAGATGCGCGCGCCCGCGATGTCTATGTAAGAGCCGCTGCGCTCCTCCTCGTTCCAGGGAACGAGGCTGAAGTTGTCGTTTGTGTCGGGTTCGAGCAGGACGAGATAGCCCCACTGCGAGAGCGAGCGCATCCAACTGAAACGGTTGACGGCGTCCGATTCGTGCTGGTCGTGATTGCCTTCGATGGCGACGACGGGGATGCCCGCCTCTTTCAACATTTGCAGGCCGATGATGGCGTGATTCATCGCCTGCGGGTCAACTTTGCGCGAGTTGAAGAAGTCGCCGCAGATGAGCACGAAGTCAACCGCGTTCGGCAGCGCGTGTTGCACGATCACGTCGCTCCACGCGCGGAAAAAGTCGGCCGTGCGCTCCTCTACGTTATAGCGGCGGCAGCCGAGATGGATGTCTGCAAGATGAAGAAATTTCATAATAATCAAGGCGAACGCGCGCCCGGCCTCGACCGCTCACGCGAGGGGCACAAAACAGACGCGCTTTCGTTTGACTATTATACAACGGAAGAGGTCAGAGGTCAGGGATTAGAGGTTAGAAAAAAACAGTTTTGTCTTTCACCAACCTCTAACCTCCGGCCTCTGACCTCTACACAAAAAGGTGAAGCCCCCGCGACTCTGGGAAGGAGTCAGATTTGGAAGCGGGGGCTTCGGCTCCGGGCGGCGGCAGAAGGGATACCGTATCTGCGCGGAGCATGACGGCTCTCGTGAAGGGAACGAGAGCCGAACTCGTAAAATCTTTCAAAGAGCGCCTCGGGCGCGGCGGCGTTGGGGGTAGCAGGGCTGCCGCGCCCGTGACCGTGAGGAATTTCAATCAGCGTTCTTGCTTGCCCTGCGCCGTGCGTAAGAGTTGCGAGGTGGCGACGGCGTCGCACAGTATCTTGTTGAGAGCATCGATGGCCGGACGCGCGACGTGCTCGGAAATCTTGTTACGCGCCAACTGGAGCAGCACTCCGCGTATCTCTGCGGGCGTCAATTCTCGTTCGCGCATGGCGTTCGTCCCCTTTAATACGGCTTTCAAGAAACTCACCACCTAACCATATATGCGCGCGGGGCGCATTTCATTTCAAAAAATTTTCAGGCCGCTTCGAGCCGGGCGGCGAGCGTCGAATGGCGCACGGTCGAGAGCAGCTTTTCGACATCGAGCGGCTTACTGAGAAAACCGTCCGCGCCCTGCCTGAAACAGGCTTTCTTCGTCTCGATGCTCTCCTCGGAACTCACGATGTAGACCTTCGAGGCCGGGCACTGCTCCTTGAGGTAATCAAGGATGCGAAGGCCGACTTCGGGCGAATCGAGCACCGGCGGCATATGCAAGTCAAGGATCGAAATGACGGGATCGAAGTTCGTCGCGTGGCGCACGGCGGACGGCATATCGTTGGCCGTCAACACGTCGTACTCGTCGCAAAGCGTCCAGTAGAGTTGCTGCCTGATGGCGGTGTCGTCGTCAACGATCAGAAGTTTCGGTTTCATCTTTCCTGCTTTTCCCCGCCGCTCTCCAACTTCTCAACTGGCGTCCCTGTCTTTCGCCCAACACCTATCGCAACGCGCGTGCCACAAGTTCGAAACAATCGAACCGCTATTTTGCGCCGGAAACACGCGCCAGAGACTCGTTTACGGGCATTGCAGGTGTCAACAAGCGTAGACACAGGGGGGCGGCGTGTGTGAACAGGAGAAGACAAATCAAACGCGGAAGGAGGAACGCCGGAACGATGAACTGAAAGATTGTCCGTTGTCAGTCGTCCGTAGTCAGTTGTTCAAGACAATCTTTAGCAACTTGTGTGATTGTCACATGCAACGGACTACTGACCGCTGACAACGGACTGTCTTAGTTCATCGTTCCCGCGTTCCTCCTTCCGCGTTTCTTCATGTCGTGATCTCTAATTCGCTGATGAGGCGGTGGAGGTAGGAGCGGCTGATGGCGAGGCGTTTGGCGGCGGCGACCTTGTTGCCGCCTTCGGCTTGCAGCGCGTGTGTGACGAGACGGCGTTTGAGCGCGAGCATCGCGCCTTCGAGCGTGGCTTCGCAGGCGTCCTCGCCGTTCGTCTCCGCTTGCCGGGTGGCGGCGGAGGCGGCAGGGCGCAGCAGGAGCATCTTTTCGGGGAGAAACTCCGTGCCGAGCCGCGTGCCGGTGGTTAAGACGACGAGCCGCTCCATCAGATTTTCGAGTTCGCGGACATTGCCCGGCCAGTCGTACTCCTGTATGGCTTCGATGAGCGCGGGGTCGAGCGAGGCGTGCGGTCGCCCGTGTTTCTCGGCGGCTTTGGCGGCGAAGTGGGCGGCGAGGATGGGGAGGTCTTCGCGCCGCTCGCGCAGGGGCGGAAGCTGCAAGGGGACGACGTTCAGGCGGTAGAAGAGATCGCGTCGAAAGCGTTTTTCTTCGACCTCCTCGTCGAGATCGCGGTTGCTGGCGGCGATGAGGCGTATGTCAACGGTCAGCGTTTTCGTGCTGCCGAGACGTTCAAAGGCGCGTTCCTGCAAGACGCGCAGAAGTTTGACCTGTACGGTCTGGTTAAGTTCGCCGATCTCGTCGAGAAAGAGCGTGCCGCCGTCGGCCAACTCGAAGCGCCCCTTCTTGGCCTGCGTTGCGCCGGTGAACGCGCCGCGCTCGTGGCCGAAGAGTTCCGACTCGATCAAAGATTCGGGGAGCGCGGCGCAACTGACGGCGATGAAGGGTTGGTCTGCGCGCGGGCTTTCTTCGTGGATGGCGCGCGCGAGCATCTCTTTGCCCGTGCCGTTCTCGCCCGTCAAGAGCACGGTTGCGCTCGTGTCGGCGACGGCGCGCGCCTGCCGCATCACGCGTTCGAGCGCGGGCGAACTGCCCAGGAGGCGTCCGAAGCCGTAGAACGAGCCGAGCGAAGCGCGCAGCTTCAGGTTCTCCTCTTCGAGATGGCGCACGCGCGCCGCCTGACGAACGATGTGCGTGACTTCGGCCTCGTTGAAAGGCTTTTCGAAGAAGCCGTAGGCTCCCGCGCCGATGGCTTCGAGCGCGATCTGCCGCGAATTGCTGCCGGTGATGACGATGACGGGGATGCTTGGCCGGGCGTTGCGTGCGGCTTCGATGACGGCGAGACCTTCGCTGATGCCGTCGAGGTCGGGCGGCAGGTGCAGGTCGCACAGGACGACCTGGATGCGCCCGCTCTCCAACTGCGCGATGGCCGAGGCGCGCGAGTCGGCTTCGACGACGGTGTGCTCCGAGTCGAGCGCCCAGAAGAGTTGGCGACGCAAAACCTGATCGTCGTCAACGACGAGCACCGTCGCTTTGTCCGGCGTGTGTTCAGGCGTGTGTTCGCTCATAGACCGTGTTCCTACATCGCGAGAAAATTTAAGACTCCGGCCTCGCAGCCCGCACGGACGCGCCTTCGTCGGCGCACGGCGGACAGTGTCCCGTGAATCTCACATAATGTTTAATTAACTCTCGGAAGCGATAAGGGGCACCCCTAACCGACAGCACCCGTCTTCGTCACCTTCTCATGCAGGGGAGGCTTCTCAAAGGAACGTGTGTGCGATGCCATGAGCGGGATGGATGGTAGCACGACGCGAAAGCGCGTGCCAGAGCCTAGCTTGGATTTTACTTCGAGCCGCCCGCCGTGCGATTCGACGATCTCGCGGCAGGTGTAGAGGCCAAGCCCGATGCCGCGCTTCTTCGTCGTGGCAAAGGCGCGAAACAGGCGCGTGCGCATGAAGTCTTCGGTCATCCCGGCGCCCGTGTCTTCGACGCTGAAGAAGATCAATTCTGCGGACTCGTGCCCGGCAGCGACGGTGAGCCGCCCGCCGCGCCCGCCCATCGCCTCGAACGCGTTGACGACCAGATTCTCGACGACGCGCTCGATGCGTTCGGCGTCAATCGGGGCGACGAGCGAGTCGGGCAGTTCGGTCTGGATGTCGTAGAAGGCCGATGAGGGGTGGGCGGTTTGCGCCAGCACGCGGCGAATGACGGGGATCAGATCGGCGGGCTGCGGCGTGCGCCAGAATTCGCCGCTCAAAGTTCTCACCGGCTCGCTCAGGCGCGCGACGAGGCCGCTCAGTTTCTCCGTCGCCTGCTTGAGCGAAGAGATGGCGTCTTCGCGAAACTCCGCGCGATGAAATTGGCGCTCCATGTTCGTGACGAGCATGGAGAGTCCGGTGATGGAATTTTTCAGATCGTGCGTGAGCATGGCGGAGAGGCGCAGGAAGGATTGAAACTGCCGCGTCTCGGCTTCGCGCGCGATGAGTTCGCGCAGGCGGTCGCTCATCCGGTTGAAGCCTTGCGCGAGCGCGTGTGTCTCGTCGCTGGAATGGACTTCGATGCGATGATTGAGGTCGCCGTCGGCGATGACCGCCGCCGCCTCCGTCACGCGCTCGATGCGGTGCGCGGCGCGCGTGGCGATGACGAACAGCAACGCGGCAGCCGCCCCCGCGACGAGCAGCGAGAGGGCGGCGACGAAGAGGCCACTCTGACTGACGCTTCCCAGAGCGCGCGTGTAATTACCGGCGACGGCCACAGAGAGGTTGCTGCCCGCGACCGGCTTGTAGGAGGCAAGCCAGCGCGCGCCGTCCGTCGGCACGGTGTAAAAGCGCGTCGCGCTCGCGCCCGCCTGCATCTCGCTCGCGGAGGCTGCAAAGTAAGGCATGGCGACGCCAATCGGCTGGTAGTTGAGCGCGTGGTTCGTGTGATAGACAACCTGCCCCGTGCTGTCGAGCACGACGAGGAGGCGCGAAAGTTTCGAGCCGCCGCTGCCGCTCTCGCCCTCGAAAGCGGGCGCGATCAGATCGCTTCCGGCCTGTTGCAACAGCGCGTCCAACTTGAGTTCGGCGACGAGCGCGGCGCGCGGGACGCGTTCGTGCTCGTCGGCGGAAAAAACGGGCACGGTGTAGACGATGCAGGGCGCGTCGGTCGAAACGCGCGTCACGTTCGAGCGCAGGGGCTTTTGCTCGTAGGTCGTCCAGACGCGTTCGTCGAGGCGCAGTTGACCGGGGAGAAGCCCGCCCGCTTTTACGCGCGGTGTCGAACCACCGGCGGCGGGCGGCTCGAAACGAACCGGCGTGCTGGCGGGCGACGCGCCGGTGAGCGTGATGGCCGAGTAGTAAGCCTGATTGCGCGAGATGAAACTCTCGATGGCGGCCTGCGCCCCGCCCGGCAGATCGGGCGCAGCGCCCGGCGCGAGCGAGCCGCCCGGCGCTCCGGCGGGCGCTCCGGCGGGCGCAATGCCGCGTGCGTAGTCGCGCAGCGCGCTGCTCTGCGCCAGATGATTCAGGTCAACTTCGCGCGCGTGCAGCACGGCTTCCAGATCATGAGCGACGCGCGCCGCCTTCGCCTCGACATCCTCGCGCAGCATCCTTTCGACAACTCCCACGCTGTTGCGATAGAAGATCGTGCCGACGAGCAAGACCGGCACGAGGCTGCCGACGAGAAACACGAGTAAGAGTTTGGCGCGAAGATTCACTTTAAATATTTAAGCGGCGCAGTTGCGAGTGAGGCGCGCTGGAAGACCGTGCGTGCGGGCAGTGCCGTTTCGCGCGGGAGATGCTATCGCGGAGATGTCAAACTGTCAAAAAATTATCCGCACTTCCGGCGGCTCCGGACGAGAGAGCGCGCGTCGCATGTTGAGGTAATCAAACGCTCGTGCGCGCCGCTTCGTACTCTTCGCGCGTGAGCGCGAAACGAATGACGCGTTCTTCCGAGCCATTGCCGACGAAGCGAAAGTTGTTCTTCTCCAACACGCGGATCGAAGGGCGCAGTTCGGGGTAAGTCTCGGCGATGACGCTTGAGACTTCGGCGTGTGAGAAAGCCCAGCGAAGAAGCGCGCCCGCCGCCTCCGTCGCGTAGCCCGCGCGTTGAAACTCCGGCAGCATCGAATAACCGATCTCGACCGTCCCGTCCGCCGACGGCTTTCCCTTGAAGCCGCAGCCGCCGATGGCCGTCGGGCGCTTCTGCGTGCCGTCGTGTGCGGGCAGGACGACGAAGTAAAACGTCCAGCCGCCCGCGTCCGCGTTCTCTTCCAGATACTTCACCATCCAGTTCATCGCGTCCTGATCGTAGAGCGGCGGCGGCCAACTCTCAGGCACATGCGCCCCCAGTTCGCGACCCAGAATTTCGCGGTCGTCAACCCGCGCGCGAAACAGTTCAATCGTGCCCGCGATCAATTCCAGACGTTCCGTCCTGAGTTTGAAATCATTCATCGCCCTGACTCACGCAAGCCCTCCCTGCCGTTCAACTTCACCGGCGCACAGGCGCACGAACCCGCGCCCGAAAATCAGCCCCGCGACGACGAAAGCGGCGGCGAACAACAAGACCTCGCTCACGCCGAAGAACACGTTACCCGTGAGCAGCCCCGCGAGCAAGACCAGGAAGGCGGGCGCGTTCAGGACGAACGCCGGGACGAGCACGAACAGGCGCGCGGGCGCGCAACTCTTTCGCCGTCGCTTCAACCACAACAGCACGGGCGCGTACAGCAGCGCGCACATCAGGAGCGCGGGCACAAGCATCAGCGGAACGAAACTCAACACGTCAACCGTGCCCACTTCACCGCCGTAGAAAGCGTAGGAACTGGCGAACAGCAGCGCGACGCCCGCGCACGTGCCTGCGGCGCTGGCTAAGAGCGAGAGCAAGAGTAGTTTCAAGAGACGGCGCCTCCCACAGATGAATTTCCGTCGAGCCTTAACAGACTCAACGTGCGGGAGCCGCCGTTTATTACACGCGCGTGCGCCCGAATTCACGCAGGAGCGGCGCGAGGCGTTCGATGACGAGCGGGTGCGCCGCGCCGCTTGAGGCGACGAGGCCGTTGCGGTTCTGCACGTCTTCGGTGTTGTAGCGCAGCGGCTCGCCCCAGAGGTCTGTCAGGCGTCCGCCCGCTTCTTCGAGGATGGCTTCGGGCGCGCAGGTGTCCCAGTGTTTCGTGCGCGGCGAAAGATGCACGTAGAGATCGCACTGTCGCTCGACGATGAGCCCCGTCTTGATGCCGACCGAGCCGCGCCTGACCTCTTCTTTGAGGCCGAGCGCGCGCACCACGGCGTCCATGCGCGGGCTGCGATGATTGCGGCTCGCCGCCAGGCGCATCCGCGCGAAATCTGTTTCGGCGCGGGCGCGCATCTGTTCGGGTTCCGCCTCCGGCCTCACGACCCACGCGCCCGTGCCGCGCGCCGCGTAGTGCAACACGTCCGGCACGGGCTGATAGACGACGCCCAGGACGCTCTCGCCTTCCTCGGCCAGCCCGATCTGCACGGCGAAATCGCCATTGCCCGCGATGAAGCCCTTCGTGCCGTCGAGCGGATCAACGATCCAGACGCGCGCGCGGCTCAAACGCCGCACGGTGTCGAGCGTCTCTTCCGACAACAAACCGTCTGCGGGAAATTCGCGCTCCAAGCCCGCGACGATCACGTCGTTGGCCGCGTGGTCGGCCTGCGTCACGGGGTCTTCGTTCTCGCTCTTGTGAACGATGTGGAGCGTCCCGCCGTAGTATTCGAGCGCCGCCGCGCCCGCCGCGCGCGCCAGCGAGACGGCGACGCGCAATTCGCGTTCATACTTATTGCCGCGCGCGGCTTCCGTCCGGGATTGCTCCATCATTGACTCTAACACTAACCTGAGAAGAAGATTTCACGCAAAGGCACAACAGGCGGAGAAGCCAAAGGCGCAAAGGGTTGAGTGGCATTCACACCTTTGCGCCTTTCGTCCCGCGCCTCCCGTGTGAGTTATGCTTCTTCCTTCACATGCCCGGCGGCCTCGCGGATGATCTCAAGCGTTGCTCGGATGTCGCGGCGCGTCGTGCGAAAGTTGACGATGCAGGCGCGCAGGGCGAACCGCCCGCCGAGCAGCGCGTTCGACACGTAAGCCCGACCGCCGCGCTGCACCGCGCGCATGATGCGTTCGTTCAACTCGTTCAACCCGGCGTCAACGCGCGCGCGTTCCTCGGCGCTCGCCGCCTGAGCCAGACGACGCCGCGCCTCCGGCGGCGCATAACGAAAACAACAGATGCTCAACTCGACGGGCGCGAGCAGTTCGAAGTCCGTCGCCGCTTCGACGCGTGCGGCGAAGTAAGCGGCGAGCGCGTTGTCTTCGGCGATGGCTGAGGCGATGCGCTCCGCGCCGTAGTAACGCAGCAGCATCCAGATTTTCAACGCGCGGAAGCGGCGCGACAACTCCGAGCCGTAGTCGAAGAAGGCGAACGACTCGCGCTCCGTCTCCTCGAAAATTTTGATGTAATCGGCCTCGCTCCCCGCCCACGCCGCGCGCACCGCCGACGAATCGCGAAAGAGCAGGCAGCCGCAATCAACCGGCGTGTAGAGCCACTTGTGCGGGTCGAGCGAGACGGAATCCGCCTCTGCGAGTCCCGCAAAGAGCGCGCGCTTCGACGCATCCATGTACGCGAGCGCGCCGTATGCGCCGTCTATGTGGAACCAGAGATCGTGTGTGCGCGCGATGCGCGCGATCTCCGCGAGCGGATCAACCGCGCCCGTGTTGACCGTGCCCGCGCTCGCCACGATGCAACAGGGCTGAAAGCCGTCTCGCAAATCATTCTCGATCCTTTCGCGCAGACGCCGCACGTCCATGCGAAAGTTTTCGTCCGTCTCTACAACGCGCACCTGCTCGCGCCCTAAGCCCAGAATGTCCGCCGCCTTCGCAATAGACATGTGCGCCTGATCGGAGACGTAGATCGTCGCAGGCCGCGCCGCCTGCCACAAACCTTTTTGCGAGACATCGCCGCCGCCGCTCGTCGCCGTCGCATCGTCAACTGCGCGCGTCGCATTTGCCGCCACATCGCCGTCGCGTCTCTTCGCGCGCGTCTTCGTGCGATGCGCGACGTAGAGCGCGTTTAGGTTCGCCATCGAGCCGCCGCTCGTCAGCAAGCCGCTTGCGCCCTCCGCCGTCGTGTAGCCTGCGAGCGCGGCGAGCCAGCGGATGACCGTGTGCTCTACCTCCGTCGCCGCCGGGGCGGAGCGCCACGCCGGGACGTTTTGATTGAGCGCCGACGCGATGAGGTCTGCGAACGCGCCGACGGGCGTGGCGGGCGAAGCGACGTAGCCGAAGAAGCGCGGGTGGCTGCTGTGGCGGCTGCCCTCGAAGATGCGGCGGCAATCGGCGAACAGTTCGTCGAGCGAGTCGGGCGCGGCGGATGGTAGCGGCGCGTCGAACTGCGCGGCCAACTCGCCCGCCGGAGTTTGCGTCAAGACCGGAATCTCGCGCACGCTCCCGAAGTAGCCTGACACCAACTCGACGGCGCGCGCGGCGAGGTCTTTAAGCGCCTCGTCCGTGATGTCGAGCGAAGAGGCGCGCGTGCTGCTGCCGTCGTCGCCTCTATGCGCGCCGTGCGCGTCGTCAATTCCCTTTTCCGGCGTTTCGTTCATGTAGCCATCAGCACTTAGCGCAGAGAGAGCGCAGAGCAGGCGCAGAGAAAAACCGTCGAGCGCGTAAAGTTAGAATCTGAAATATCATTCAACTTCTCTGCGCCTGCCCGGCGTCTCTGCGGCGAATGTTTTTCTCATAAGTTTGAGCAGTTCAAACCCTAGCACAGCGCCCGCGCTTCACAGAAATATTCTTGCCGCGCCGCGCCCGCAACGCTTATAGTCTCCGCACACAACGGACAAATAACAATTTCTTATTCACAGTTCCTACTTCATCGTTTCACACCGGAGGTTTGAATTATGTCCATCGCAGGCCACGCCACAACTGAGGGGACGGCGCGCTACCGCGAGCGTTTGCAAGGGGAGACGATTGCCGCCAACCATTTCCGGCTCGAACAAAACCTCTGGCTCTCGTCCGTCGGCATCGGCACGTATCTCGGCAAACCCGACGCGGCGACCGACGCCCGCTACACCGAAGCCGTCACGCGCGCCGTCGCGCTCGGCGCAAACGTCATAGACACGGCGGCCAACTATCGTTTCCAGCGCAGCGAGCGCTCAATCGGCGCAGCCCTCAGCCAGTTGCTCGAAAGCGACGACGCTGCCGCTGCCGCCACAGCGCGCGACGAGATCGTCGTCTGCACGAAGGGCGGCTACATTCCTTTCGACGGCGACCCGCCCAACGGGCAGGAGGGCGTGAGCCGCTACATCGCGAAAACTTTCGTCGAGACGGGCATCGCCGATTTCCCGGACTTCGCGGCGGGCAGCCATTGCATGACGCCGAAATATCTCGCGCACCAGATCGATCAATCGCTCGGCAACCTGCGCCTCGCGGCAATTGACGTGTACTACATACACAACCCTGAGACGCAACTCGGCGTCGTCTCGCGCGCGGAGTTCGAGACGCGCCTGCGCGCCGCCTTCGAGCAACTTGAACG